>CACLPI010000018.1 GCA_902608795.1 uncultured Bacteroidota bacterium | reverse complement strand
GACCCGATGGTGATGGATGTTTAACTGGTGATGGATCAAGCGGTACATTTACTTTTGATGTTCCTGAAGACGCATCTTTCTTAGCATTTGATCTACAAGATGATGCTTACCAAAGTGAGCGTTCATTCCAAATATACGGACCTGCCGGAGACTTGATATATGATTACACATATAGTTGGTTTGGTCAAAATACCGGAGTTCTTGATGTACCTGTAACAACGCCATCATGTACACCTGGAACTGGTATTCCAACAGTTTCTGATAATTGTGACGAAGAAGTTTCGCTTACTTACACAGATACTGTGGTTAACGGGATTGGAAGTAATTCTACAATTACTAGAGTATGGACTGCAACTGATGACTATGAGAATTCAACTTCTTATACTCAGACAATAAATGTTGTTGATACTACTGCTCCTGTATTTACATCGTTCTCACCAGATGTAACTGTTGAATGTGATGACAACGAGTTCATCGCAAATACAACTGCAACTGATAACTGTGATCTTGATGTTGATATATCTTACACTGATACAGTCGTTGAAGGTGTTGGAAATAACTCGGTGGTTTCAAGATTATGGACTGCTACTGATGATAACGGAAATTCTACGAGTTATACTCAAACTATCACGGTAGTTGATACAACTGCACCACAATTCTCAGTTCTTCCTGATGACTACACTGTTGAGTGTGATGTTGATACATCACCTGCATCTACATCGGTAGAAGAAGTTATTACAGGATCTTATTCTGTATACATGGAAGATTCTTGGGGTGATGGATGGCAAGGTCAAGGTATCATCGTAGATATTGATGGTGTTACTACAAATGCTACACTTTGTGATCAGAGCTGGGGTGGAGCTGTAGTAGATGGATGTATTTCTGGTGCTAGTGGTACAGCTATAATTGATGTTCCAGCTGGAACACAATCTCTAAGTTGGACTCTTGCTTCAGATTCATGGCCAGGAGAACGTTACTTTGAAATATATGCTCCAAATGGAGACTTGCTATATGTTGGTGGTGGTGCTACCGATACAGGAGGCCCAATAGATGTTGAGGACACAGTAACGGTTTCTTATTTTGCTGAAATTGATGCGATTGATAACTGTGAGCCAGATGTTTCAATAACGTACGAAGATACGATCACTGGTCAAAATGGTAGTGCATATGTAATCACAAGATTATGGACTGCTACTGATGCAAATGATAATTCATCTACTTATACTCAGATAATAACAGTAGTAGATACTACAGCACCAGTCATTACTGGTCCAGCTGATGTAACTGTCGAATGTGATCAAGATACAGATCCATCCGCTACTGGAACAGCTACTGCTGTTGATAATTGTTCTGCTGAAGTTACAGTTACTTATGATGATACTCTAAGCAACGATAGTGGAATTGATTATGTTATAACTAGAGTATGGACTGCTACGGATATCAATGATAATTCATCTACTTATACTCAGACAATTACGGTAGTAGATACTACAGCTCCTGTTGTAGTAACAACTGACTTAACTGTCGCACTAGATGAAAATGGACAAGCAATGATATCAACTGATGATGTTAATAACGGTTCATCTGATAATTGTGATGACAACTTCACATTATCACTTGATACTACAATGTTTGATTGTTCAAATGTTGGTGAAAACACTGTAACTTTAACTGGAACAGATAGTTCAGGTAATAGTTCTTCATCTACAGCAGTTGTAACTGTTGTTGACGAAACAGCACCAACTGCAATAACTCAGGATATTTCAGTATCACTTGATGAAAACGGTTCAGTTTCAATTGGTGCATCTGATGTTGATAACGGTTCATTTGATAACTGTGATGTCACATTATCTATAGATGCTGATACATTTGATTGTTCAAGTGTTGGAGCTAACACTGTTACACTAACTGTTACTGACGCTTCTGGTAATGTTTCTTCTGCTACTGCTACGGTAACTGTAGAAGATACTACTGCGCCAGTTGTAAACGGTAATGATGTAACGGTTAACCTTGATGCAAACGGTCAAGCTTCAATCTCAATTGATGATATTGATAACGGTTCGTTCGATAACTGTGAAATGTCTCTATCACTTGATGTTACATCATTTGATTGTGATAATGTAGGAAATAACTCAGTAACATTGACTGCTGTTGACGCAAGTGGAAACACTACTAGTGAGTCATTTACGGTTACTGTTACAAATGAGTTTGAAGACACCGATCTTGATGGTATTCCAGACAATTGTGATCCATTAATTATGCTTGATCTTGATTTAGACGGCATTGATGATAACTTTGATAACTGTGTTGGAGTATACAACCCAGACCAAGGAGATATTGATGGTGATGGTATTGGAGATGCGTGTGATCTAGTAGAAATTAATATTTCTCAAGCAATTACTCCAAACGGTGATGGTGTAAACGACTTCTGGTTTATTAATAACATAGAAGCTCATCCAAATAATGTAATTAGAGTTTACAACCGTTGGGGTCAGGAAGTATTCTATGCTGAAGGATACCAAAACAACTGGAATGGTGAGTATGAAGGCAATAAGGGTAGTTTACCTGATGCAGCATCTTACTATTATCAAATTGATCTTGATGGCAATGGTTCTCTAGATTATGATGGATGGATTTATATAACTAAATAAAATTTATAATTAACTAAATAAAACTTTTATGAGAAAGCTTAAATATTCAGTTCTACTTGTTGCTCTATTTGCAGTTACAATTAGCGTAAATGCACAGCAAGAAACTACTATTTCTAATTATTGGTCACACATGAATGTCATCAATCCTGCATATGTTGGATCTGATGGTATGACAAACTGGAAATCAACGATTAGAAGTCAATGGACAGGAATTTCAGATGCTCCTGAAACCCAACTATTTAGTTTCTCTAGTCCTGTTGGTAAGAATGTAGGTTTAGGAATGTCAATAGTAAATGACGAAGTTTTCATTGAAAAAAACACGTATGTAGCGTTTGATTTTTCATATAAACTTAACATGTCAAATAATGCGCAACTTTACTTAGGTTTAAAAGCTGCCGCTCAGTTTTACTCAGTTGACACTGCAAATCTACAGACTTTTAACTTACTTTCTGATCCAGCATTGGAGAGTAAAAATACTTCTTATCCAAATATGGGATTAGGTTTCTTATATGTACAAGATAAATTTTATTTATCTCTCTCAGCACCAAGAATTTTAAATACTGAGAGAATTTCTGTTGATGAGTCAATTGCAACAATGGCTACTGATAAGCCACATATGTATTTATCATCTGGATATAGATTTGAATTAAATCCATTATGGGATTTGACACCTTCATTCTTAATGAGTAAGGTAGAAAACGTGCCAGTTTTATACGATGTTAATTTATTAGTCTCTTATAATGACATGTTAGATTTTGGTGTAACTTACAGAAATGCCGAAACCTTCGGAGCAACATTCTCAATTGATGTTTCAGATTCTTTAACTGTAGGTTATTCCTATGAAACTAGTTCAAGAACTTTGCTTTCTACTGAGTGGAATACCAGTGAAATATATATTGGTTTTTCAATTCCATATAAAAACAAAAGAGGTCAAGTTATTGATGACTCAATGGAATAATTAGTTACTTATAATAATTAAACGTTATTTAAAATAAGTGACCTTAACAAATGATTAGATTTGTTTAAGGTCACTTATTTTTTTTATAGGATCTTTATCTTTAAATATATGGCTGCCGGAAACCAATATATCAGCCCCATTATTTATTAATTTTTTCGCATTTAATGTAGTTACCCCTCCATCAATTTCAATCAAACACTTTGAATCGTTTTGTTCGATTAGTTTTTTTACTTCCTTACATCTCTTAAAAGTACTTTCTATAAATTTTTGACCACTAAAACCAGGAAAAACACCCATCAGGCAAACTAAATCAATATAATTTATATAATTTTTTAATACATCTATTTTTGTGTCAGGATTAATGGCTATACCAACTTTCATATTACATTTTTTGATATCTTTTATAAGATTTAGCATTTCATCCCCACAAGCCTCGTGGTGTACTGTTAAGATATCAGAGCCTAATTCCGCAAACTTCTTAACGTATTTTTTAGGATTAGTAATCATTAGGTGAACATCAAGCGGTTTATTTGCATATTCTTTTATTGATTTTAGAACGGGCATACCAAAAGATATGTTCGGAACAAATACACCATCCATTATATCTATATGAAACCAATCAGCCACACTTTCATTTACCATTTCAATATCAGATTTTAAATCGGAAAAATCAGCAGATAAAATTGATGGTGCAATTAATTGTTTACCCATATCGATTAATGGTGAATTAACTAAAGTTAAATAATAAATGTGTTTTTTTCTAACTTAGCCTAGGTAAGTTTTCAATATTCTACTTCTTGAGGTATGTTTAAGTCTTCTTATCGCTTTTTCCTTGATCTGACGTACTCTTTCACGAGTTAAATCAAATGTTTCGCCAATTTCTTCCAATGTCATTGGGTGATGATTGCCAAGACCAAAATATAGTTTTATTACGTCAGCTTCCCTAGGTGTCAAAGTCTCAAGAGCTCTTTCAATTTCGGTTCTAAGAGATTCGTGTATTAATTCTTTATCAGGATTTGGAGATTCACCACTTCTTAATACATCATATAGATTAGAGTCTTCACCTTCGACAAGAGGAGCATCCATAGATACATGTCTTCCAGAATTTTTCATTGATTCCTTGACATCATTAATAGTCATATCTAATTCATTTGCAATTTCTTCCGCACTAGGGGGTCTTTCATGTGATTGTTCTAAGAACGCATATGTTTTGTTTATTTTATTAATTGAGCCAATCTTATTCAATGGAAGCCTTACAATTCTTGACTGTTCTGCGAGTGCCTGTAGTATAGATTGACGAATCCACCAAACAGCATAAGAGATAAATTTAAAACCTCTGGTTTCATCAAATCTTTGAGCTGCTTTGATCAAACCTAGATTTCCTTCATTTATAAGATCAGGAAGTGTAAGACCCTGATTTTGATATTGTTTTGCAACCGAGACAACGAAACGAAGATTTGCTTTTGTAAGCTTTTCAAGAGCAAGTTGATCACCTTGTTTAACTTTTTGAGCTAACTCTACCTCTTCTTCAGCAGTGATTAAATCAACTTTACCAATTTCTTGTAGATATTTATCAAGAGAGGCTGTTTCTCTATTTGTTACTTGTTTTGTTATTTTTAATTGTCTCATAATGAATTACTTAACTGATAAATATCAGAAAACTAAGTTTTACAAAAATATCACTTATTTTTTATTAAATCCTTTTCTGTTATTGTTTCTGTTAAAAGTTTTCCTTGGCTTATCAACATAACCTTCAGGTTTAGGAAGTAAAGCTTTTCTTGAAACTTTATCTTTTCTGGTTCTTGGATCAACTCCAAAGTACTTAACATCTAAAGTGTCACCCATATTAACTACGTCAGTAACTTTATCTGTCTTTTCCCATGCAAGTTCACTAATATGCAGTAAAACTTCATTTCCTGGTGCTTCCATATATTCTACAACAGCACCAAAATCAAGTAGTTTTATAACCTTAACCTCGTATACACTACCTACTTCAGGTTTAAATAACATTGATTCAATATGAGATATTACTGAGTTAATACCGTCTTGATCAGTTCCAAGTATTTCAACAATTCCTTCTTCTGTATCAGGATCCTCATTGATTACAATCGTACAACCACTAGTTTTTTGTAGCTCCTGAATATTTTTACCTCCAGGTCCTATGAGAGTACCAATATAATCTCCAGGAATTGTTTTTGTTATCATTTTAGGAGCATGTGCTTTTACATCTCCATTTGGAACTTTAATTGTATCTGTCAGCTTTTCTAGTATATGTAATCTTCCATCTTTCGCTTGATTTAAAGCTTCGATTAGAATTTCATATGATAATCCTTTTATTTTAATATCCATTTGGCAAGCAGTTATACCATCAGCAGTTCCGGTTACTTTAAAGTCCATATCTCCAAGATGATCTTCATCTCCTAGTATATCACTTAATACCGCATGTTTTTTGCCATCAGATATTAGCCCCATTGCTATGCCAGAAACAGGTTTTTTCAATTGAACACCAGCATCCATTAGTGCCATTGTGCCAGAACATACAGTTGCCATTGAAGAAGAACCATTACTTTCCAGAACTTCACTAACAACTCTGACAGTGTATGGACAATCATTTGGCACCATTCTTTTGAGAGCTCTTTGAGCTAAGTTACCGTGTCCAATCTCTCTTCTTGATGTGCCTCTTAAGGGCCTTGCTTCACCAGTAGAGAAGGGAGGGAAATTATAATGTAAGTAAAATCTTTCTTCACCTTGAAAAGTAGGGGAGTCAATTTGATTTGCTTCTCTAGAGGTTCCCAGTGTAACAGTAGCTAAAGCTTGAGTTTCACCTCTAGTAAACAAAGATGAACCATGAGTTGAGGGTAAATAATCAACTTCACACCAAATAGGTCTAATATCGGTAGTTTTTCTTCCGTCAAGCCTTATACCTTTATCCAATGTTAGATTTCTTATAGCCTCTTTTTCAGATTTATGGAAATATTTATTGATAAGTTGTTCATACTCTTCTTGCTCTTCTTCACTGAATGATTCCATTAATTCTTGTTTAATTGAATCAAAGGCATCATTTCTTTCAGATTTTGAAAGTCCTTTTTTAGCTACTTCATAACATTTATCATAGGTGAATTCATTGATTTTTTTCATTAAATCATCATCATGAACTTCTGGATCATATTCACGTATTTCTTTTTTCCCAAAAGATTTGGCTAATTTTTCTTGAGCATCACATTGTTTTTTAATGAATTCATGGGCAAATTTTATGGCTTCAACCATTTCTTCTTCAGAGCACTCTTCCATTTCTCCTTCAACCATCATCACAGAGTCCTTAGAAGCACCAACCATAATATCAATATCAGCTTCTTCTAATTGGGCTCTGCTGGGATTAATTACAAATTCACCATTTATTCTTGCAGCTCTTGCTTCAGATATTGCACATTCAAAAGGAAAATCACTTAATTGAATAGCCGCAGATGCAGCTAAACCAGCTAGGGCATCAGGCATAACATTTTCATCATGTGACATTAACTGAATCATAACCTGTGTCTCATTGTGATAATCTTTTGGAAAAAGAGGTCTTAAGACTCTATCAACTAGTCTCATAGTTAGTATTTCATCACTGCTAGGTCTAGCCTCCCTTTTAAAGAAGCCACCAGGATATTTTCCTGCAGCTGCAAATTTTTCTCTATAGTCAACTGTTAAGGGTAAAAAATCAACATTAGCGCTTTTGTAATTTGAGACAACTGTACAAAGAAGCATGCATTTACCCATCTGAACTACAACAGAACCATGAGCTTGTTTTGCCAATTTACCAGTCTCGATTGAGATGGTTCTTCCATCTCCTAAATCTATTATTTCTTTATATATTTTAGGTATCATAGTTATTTTTTGGTTTAATAAAATCTGTGTTGAAGTAGTTTCTAACCAATGAATAATTGTAGGACAAAAATTTTATTGAGTTATTTTCTTAATCCTAACTCTTTAACAATTGCACGATATCTAAGAATATCTTTTTTTGTAAGATAATCTAATAATGCTCTTCTTTTTCCAACAAGTTTTACAAGAGCTCTTTCAGTATTGTAATCTTTTTTATTACTTTTTAGATGCTCGGTTAAATGATTTATTCTATGAGTAAAAAGTGCAATTTGACCCTCAGCACTTCCAGTATCTTTAGTATCTTTTCCGTGCTTTTTGAATAAATCCTGTTTTATTTTTTTTGTCAAATACATTCCAATATTATTTAAATGATTATTATGTATGCTGATAACAGCGGCGCAAATATACAAAAAAATGAATAACAGAGAAAAAAAACGAAATTTAAACTCTAATAGGTTGATTTAGAATTAAATCAATATATTGATTTACTTTACTTTTTAAATCCTTTCTGTGAGTAATAAAATCCAAAAATCCATGATCTAAAACAAATTCGGCGGTTTGAAAACCTTCTGGTAAATCTTTTCCGGTAGTATCTTTTACTACTCTAGGACCTGCAAAACCAATTAGTGCTCCAGGTTCACTGATATTTATGTCACCTAACATTGCAAATGATGCTGTTGTACCGCCTGTAGTTGGATCAGTACACAGAGAAATATAAGGAACTTTTTCTTCAGATAGCTGAGCTAACTTAGCAGATGTTTTTGCTAGCTGCATTAGTGAAATTGCTGCTTCCATCATTCTTGCACCTCCAGATTTAGATATTATCAGTAATGGTATTCTCCTTTTCAAAGAATAATCAATGGCTCTTGCAATTTTTTCACCTACAACACTACCCATGGAACCACCTATAAAGTTAAAATCCATACAGGCAACAACTATTTCTTTTCCCATAGATTTTCCAACTGCAGTTCTTACTGCATCATTTAAATTGGTTTTTTTCATTGCCTCTTTTAATCTGTCGGTATACTTTTTATTATCAATAAATTTCAGAGGATCTTTTGAGGTTAAATCTCTATCTAGTTCTTTAAACTTTTTATCAAATATTATCGAAAAATATTCTCTACTTCCAATTCTTACATGATAATCGTCTTCAGGGGAAACATAAAAGTTTTTTTGAAGTTCTTCAGTATCAATAACCTTACCTGTTGGTGATTTATACCATAGCCCTTTAGGAATATCTTTTTTTTCTTTTGATGGAGTTTGAATTCCTTTATTTTCCCTTTTGAACCAAGCCATAAATTAGTAGTTATTGAGTAACAAATCTAAAAAATTTATAATGTATTTACATTATTTAAATCCTCAAAAGCTTTAGCTAGCCTGCTTACAAAAGCAATCTCACCTTCACGTATCCATTTTCTTGGGTCATAAAACTTTTTATTTGGTATATCATTCCCATCAGGATTTCCAATTTGTGTTTTTAAATAATTTTCTTTTTGCTTGATGTAATCTCTAACTCCAGTCATGTAAGCATATTGCATATCTGTATCAATATTCATTTTTATCGCTCCATATTCAATTGCTTCTCTAATTTCATCCAGTGACGAACCAGAACCTCCATGAAATACGAAATTAATTGTATTGTGAGGTAAACTAAACTTCTTAGAAAGATATTCCTGTGAATTTTTTAAAATCTTGGGAGTAAGTTTTACATTTCCAGGTCTATAGACACCATGAACATTTCCAAATGCAGCAGCAACAGTAAATTTATCACTTACCTGAATTAATTGTTCATATGCATATGCTACTTCCTCGGGTTGAGTGTAAAGTCTTGATTCATCAATTCCAGTATTATCCACGCCATCCTCTTCACCACCGGTTACACCTAATTCGATTTCAAGTGTTATTCCAATTTTAGACATTCTTTTCAGGTACTCCTTACATATTTTAATATTTTCTTCAATTGGTTCTTCTGAGAGATCTATCATATGAGAACTAAATAATGAATGACCTTTTTCCTTAAAACATCTTTCATTTTCAGACATTAAGCCATCAATCCATGGCAATAATTTTTTTGAACAATGATCGGTGTGTAAAATTACAGGTACACCATAGGCTTTTGCCATTGTATGCACGTGTTTCGCTCCAGCAATCGAACCACTGATTGCAGCATTTTGATTATCATTATTAAGTCCCTTTCCAGCATTAAAAGATGCACCACCATTAGAAAATTGAATAATCACAGGTGCGTTTAATTTCTTAGCTGTTTCTAAAACTCCATTTATGCTACTGGATCCGATTACATTTACCGCAGGTAGAGCAAATTTATTTCTCTTAGCAAGTTGGAAAATTTTTTGAACCTCATCGCCAGTTGCAACTCCAGGTTTGATATTGTGATTCATAAAGAATAGTTATGTTTTCAGTTGAGTTTACGTTAATTTTACAGAAGTAAAGTTATGAATAACAAATAATATGATTACTAAAAATCAAATAAAATTAGTAAAGTCTTTGAGGAATAAGAAAAATAGAATTAAAACAGGTTATTTTATTGCTGAGGGAGAAAAAATAGTCGATGAATTAATTAAATCAAAAATTGAATTAGCTTTTGCTTTTTCAACCTCAAAAAAATATATGATTTTGGACAAATTCTTTCAAATAAATGATAATCAGCTAAGTATGATTAGTAATTTAAAAAAACCAAATAAAGTTTTAGGTGTTTTTAAAATTCCCGAAATAACCAAAGTCGATTTTAATTCAAATATTGTAGCCCTGGAAGAAATAAATGATCCAGGAAATTTAGGAACAATAATAAGATTATGCGATTGGTTTGGTATTAAAAATATCATTTGTAGTAATGGAAGTGTAGATTGTTATAATCCAAAAGTTGTTCAAGGTTCAATGGGTTCGATTAGCAGAGTTAATATTTCATATTTAGATTTTGATAAATTATTTATAAAACATGATTATGATGTTGTTGCTTCACATTTGGATGGTGTAAAGCTCGAAAATTATAATTTTAAATCAAATCAGATAATATTATTTGGAAGTGAGTCTAAAGGTTTAAGCAAAAAATTATTATCTAAATTAACCAACAAATTAACCATAGGAAGATTAAATAACAACCTAGACAGTTTAAACGTAGCTACATCTGTAGCAATAGTACTAAATAGCCTAATTAATGGTATCACTGAAAAGTAAAATTAATTAGTATTCCACTAGTTTTCATAAATTTAATGTTATTTGTCCATGGGCTATTTATATCATTATCTGCTACATGTTCGTCACTGAGAGCAAAAACACCTCTAACACTGGGGCTGAATTTAAACCATTCTAAGTAAATATCAATTCCAAAACCAAGTTCATAAAAGAATACATTTTCTTTCATTCTGAATTGACCTGAGCTATTGTCATCAATATTATTTTCTTGACTTGATAAGTTAATAGCTGTTGATAATCCAGCTAAAAGAAAAGGTTTAATGTTATTAACCCTTTTTGTTGATATTTTTAATAAAAGTGGCAAATGAATATAAGTTGACTTTATCTCCCTAAGATGAATACTTTCAACAAACTCAGTTTGATTAAAATTTAATGGATCATAAATTAAATTTCTGTTGGACATAATTAGTCCCGGCTCAAATCTTAAATCAAAATAATCCGATATCCTGAGATTCCCAATTAATCCAACATTAAATCCAAATGTCTTATCAGTCTGAATATCAATATTGTTGTACACATAATCAAAATTAAAATCATAATGATTTAAACCTAAATAATATCCCCAGGATGTTACCTGCTTGTCAAAATTCTCATTATTTAAAACCCTTTTTTTTGTGAAAAGTTGTGCATTGCAAATGGAATAGCTAAATAAAGTAAATATTAAAATAACACAATTTTTCATTATCGATAAATCTTAGATAAAATGGACTTATTTAACCTCAATAACATTTTTTAAATTTAATTATTGTGTATCTAGACTATTTATAAATTTAACAAATTGGGTAAAATAAATTATATTTGTTTAATATTTATTCAGTTTAATGAAAATAATAATTGCGGGATCTGGCGAAGTTGGATCTCATTTAGCAAAATTATTATCATATGAATCTCAGGAAATAACCCTAATAGATTCCAATGATGAAAAGCTTAATTTCCCCAATAGCCAGTTAGATATTAGAGTAGTTGAAGGAGACTGTACATCGATTTCTACATTAAGAAAAGCTAATGTTTTTGATGCTGACCTCTTTGTTGGAGTTACCTCTGCGGAATCGGTTAATTTAACCGCATGCTATTTGGCTAAACAACTTGGAGCAAAAAAAACAATTGCAAGAATTTCAAATCCTGAGCTTCTTGATGACGAAATGATTGATTTTTCCAACTTAGGAATCAGTGAATTAATATCCCCTGAAATCTTAACATCAAAGGAAATAAATATGGTTATCAACAGAGCTCAATTTACCGACCCATTTGAGTTTGATGATGGCGCCTTGATAACTCTTGGTTTAAATGCTACACACACTTCCACATTTGTTGGAAAAACCGTTGTTGATGCTGCTGAGATATTTCCTGAAACTCACTTTTTTCCAATTTGTATTAAACGAGCTGAAAAAACCATTATTCCAAGAGGTGATACTGTTTTTCACTCAGGCGATCATATTGTTTTTATGACTGAGCCTGGAGGAGAAGAGGAGTTATTAAAACTTTCTGGACAAAATAATGGGATAATAAAGAATGTAATGATTCTTGGTGGAGGTAGAGTAGGTAAAAAGGTAGCACAAGATTTGCTGTCTAATCAATTCAATGTTAAGCTGGTTGAAATCAATAAAGAAAGGGCAGAAGAATTAGCGGAACATTTACAAGAATGTTTAGTAATTTATGGAGACGGTACCAACTCAGAGCTGCTTGAGGAAGAAAATCTTGATCAAATGGACTCATTCATCGCAGTTACTGGAGATTCTGAAACTAATATAATGTCAAGTCTCATCGCAAAATCAAAAGGTATAAACAAGACAATAGCATTAGTTGATAATCTCGATTACTACAAACTAACTCAAATAAGCGGAATAGATACATTAATAAATAAAAAATTATTAGCTGCTGACGCTATCTCAAAGCACGTCCATAATGCAGAGGTGGTAGCTATTTCTCAACTTGCTAATATGGATGCTGAATTGCTAGAATATGTGGTTAATTACGAGTCCACTGTTTGTAATAAGACTATTAAAGACTTAGACTTTCCAAGATGTGCAATTATCGCAGGAGTTATTAGAGAGGGCAAAGGATATATTGTTCTCGGGGATTTCAAAATATTAAGCGGAGATAGAATTGTAGTTTGTTGTTTGAATGATTCAATCCAAAAAGTTGAAAAACTTTTCTAAATGAAAATTAACTTAAAAATAATCACGTACTTTCTTGGTTTTCTTCTGATAATCAATGGTAGTTTTATGCTATTATGCGCTTTGTTAAGTTTTTTTTATGCTGATGGAATAACCGGTAGCCTGTTGATGTCAGCTTTGATTGTTATCATGACAGGATTAGTCATGTTATTCTTAAATAAAAATCATGACAAACAGATAAACAAAAGAGAAGGCTATTTAGTTGTGGTTCTTGGCTGGTTATTTATGATATTGTCTGGAACTATCCCATATATACTAACTGGAGCCATTGAAGGTTTTTCAAATATATTTTTTGAAACCACATCTGGTTATACAGCAACGGGCTCAACAATAATTAAAAATGTTGAAATATTACCCGAGGGAATATTGTTTTGGAGAAGTATAACCCACTGGCTAGGCGGAATGGGAATGATTGTTTTTGCAATTGCTATTTTACCACTCTTAGGAATAGGTGGGATGCAGTTATTTAATGCAGAATCCCCAGGACCAAGCACAGATAAACTACATCCTAGAATCACAGATACAGCAAAAAGATTGTGGTTAATCTATGTTTCATACACTTTCATAGAGACAGTTTGTTTAAAACTTGCTGGAATGTCATTTTTTGATGCGTTAAATCATTCAATGAGTAATATCGCATCGGGAGGTTTTTCTACAAAAAATGCAAGCCTGGGTCATTGGAATTCTAATCCGTTGATTCAATATATTGTTATTTTCTTCATGTTTGTCGCGGGAACTAATTTTGTTCTAAGTTATTTTGGTTTTAAGCTAAATTTTAGAAAAATATTTAATGATGAAGAGTTTAAATTTTACTCTTTGCTTATTCTTGGTTTTACTGTTTCTGTATCGATAATATTATATTTTAGTACTGAATTTTTGATCGTTAACGAAGTTCAGTTTAGCAGGGTAGAAGCCATATTTAGACATTCACTCTTTCAAGTTGTTTCGATTATTACAACCACTGGTTTTGTAACTGCAGATTATACAGCATGGTCCCCATTACTTTTACTATTATTTTTTGGAATGATGTTTTTAGGTGGCTCGGCTGGAAGTACATCGGGTGGATTTAAGATAATGCGACATTTACTTATCATCAGAAATGGTATTTTACAATTTAAGAAAATATTACACCCACATGCAATTTTACCCCTGAGATACAATAAAACCTCTGTTTCATCAGAGATTTCTCACAATATACTAGGCTTTTTTATCGTATACATGCTTTCTTTCATGATTGGGACAATAGTTTTTGCATTATTAGGCCTAGATTTTGAATCAGCACTTGGAGTTTCAGCATCTAGTCTTGGGAATGTTGGACCGTCAATTGGTATGTTTGGACCTACAAACACCTTTTTTGAATTACCATTACTTGCCAAGTGGTGGTCATCTTTTTTAATGCTTCTAGGAAGACTTGAGCTATTTACAGTTTTAATTATATTTACTCCTTATTTTTGGAATAACAGATAGATTCTGTTAAACTTGAATTGCAGACTTAATTCTTTTAATAGCCATTTTAATTTGTTCGGTGGAAGCAGCATATGAAATTCTTATACAATTTTGATTTCCAAATGCATCACCGGTTACCGTTGCCACTAATGCCCTTTCTAGAAGAAACATCGACATATCTGAGGCATTATTTATTTTAAATCCTTTTATTGTTTTTCCAAAATAATATGAAATATTAGGAAAAACATAAAAAGCTCCATCTGGAATATTACAATTAAACCCTTCAATTTCACTAAGTAAATCAACAATTAAATTTCTTCTGGACTTAAACTCATTTACCATATATTTAATTTTGTCAGGATTTTCGTTTAAGGCTGTAATAACAGCTCTTTGGGCAATACAATTTGCACCACTAGTTACCTGTCCTTGAACTTTATTGCATGATTTGGCAATCCATTCTGGTGCACCGATATATCCAATTCTCCAGCCGGTCATTGCAAAAGCCTTGGAAACTCCATTAACGGTTATTGTTCTATCTTTTATATTCTCAAAACTTCCAATGCTGAAATGATCTCCCTTATAATTTATGTGCTCATAAATTTCATCAGAGACAATAAAAATTTCCTTACATGACTCAAGAACCATCGAAATTTCCTGTAACTCTTTTTTAGAGTATACAGAACCGCTAGGATTGCAAGGTGAGCTGAACCAAACCATTTTTGTTTTTTTAGTAATTGCCGATTTTAGCTGATTCGCATTCATTTTAAAATTATTTTTGATATCAGTTTTAACCTCAATAGGAACACCTCCTTTTAATTTAACTATATCAGAATAACTAACCCAATATGGACAAGGTAATATAACTTCGTCGCCTGGATTGATAAGCACCGAGGCAATATTATATAAAGCCTGTTTTGCACCTGTTGAAACAACTATTTGTGCGGGAGTGAATTTTAGTCCATTGTCCCTGTCAAATTTCTTTATTATTGCTTGTTTTAAGTCAGAATATCCATCAACAGGAGTGTATGAGTTATAATTCTCATCAATAGCATTTTTAGCTGCTTCTTTTATAAAATCGGGGGTGTTGAAATCAGGCTCACCAAGGCTTAAACCAATAACGTCTTTGCCAGAAGCCCGTAGTTCTCTGGCTTTTGCAGCCATGGCAAGAGTCTGAGAAGTTGCTAAATTTTTAACCCTTTCTGATAAATATTTCTCCATAGTTTTATGTTAATCAAAAATAATACATAATGCAAATTATTAAAATTATTGTTTACAATATCCTACTTTTGTTTAATAACTTTTGTTATGGAAATCATACTAGATCAATTCCCAAATCTAAACAAGAAACAGATTAATCAGATTTCTAGTCTAAAAAATATTTATACTACATGGAATAGTAAAATAAATGTTATTTCTCGAAAAGATATTGATAATATATACACTAAGCATGTTCTTCATTCATTATCCATTGCAAAGTTTATAAATTTCAAGAAAGGTACTACAATATTAGATTTAGGAACGGGAGGAGGTTTCCCTGGAATTCCTTTGGCAATAATTTTTCCAGATTCCAATTTTATCTTAGTAGATAGTAAAAGAAAAAAAATATTTGTAGTTGATCAGGTAAAAAAGGCTTTAGGGTTAAAGAATGTAAAGACAGAATGGTCAAGAGCTGAAGATTTAGATTACAGATATGATTTTTTAGTTACAAGAGCAGTGGCAAAAATGCCTTCATTGATCAATTGGTGCAAAGACCATTTCAATAAAAATTCAAATCATGAAATTACAAATGGAATAATAGCGTTAAAAGGCGGTAATATTGATGATGAGCTGAACAGTATTAAAGAAATAAAAATATCTAAAATCAATGATATTTTTGATATCGAATATTTTCATGATAAAAAGATAGTATACGTTCCTTCTAATTCTATCTAACCCTTAGCTTAAATGTGCTGACACCACTATCACCCTCAACCTTAACAAAATATATTGATGTTGATAAGTTGCTAAGATTAAGCATATAATTGTAATTGTTGATATTTTCATCAATTATTTTTTGGCCCAACATATTATATATTTGAATGTTCTTCAATATCTCGCTAGAACTTAAATTTAATAAATTAGTAAATGGGTTATAGTAATATTTAAAATCTGAAATTTCATTTTCTCCAACTCCCAATGTCCCTTCAACAACAAATTCATCCATTTGTAATACAAATTTATCGTCACTGACATAATTAATACCAACCCTTATATTTTGACCTACATAAGATGATAAGTCAAACTCATATAGTGTCCAGTCTGTGGGTGCTTCCAAGTATGTTCCTTCAGAAATAACTGTAAATTCATTATAACTTGTGGAATTTCCAATAGCAACTTTAAACCTTTCTAAACCCCAATCGTCTTTAAGGGTTTTTGCCATAAATCTTAATGTTGGGGATTCAATATTATCCAAAGAAAACTCAGGACTAATCATCCAGTCATTATTTTGGGTTGCTAAGCCTGAAGGTACACCAGAAACAAAATATAATCCTTGATTTCCACTATATGTACTCCATAGGGCTTCTTCTTCAGGAGCATTTCCTGAAGGAGTAGCTAAATTTTGATTGTAAATTATTGCTGTACCTGTATATCCCTCATTTATAAAATCCATCGCATTGGAACTATATGTTGATAATCCATCTAGATCATATATAATCCAATCTCCAATTTCACTTATAATAAAAGGATCATAACATTCAAAATAATCTCTCCAAACAATTGGAAGCTCGTAATTATCAGGGCAATCTGGTAACTCTTGACTGATTAAACTAACCGTAATTGAATTATTTGTTGTTTCCTCATCATTTGTCAGGCTACTTCCAGCAGTAATCTGATATTCGCCAACCACAGAAAAATCGTATGTGTTTTCAAATGTAAAACTTGCTTCCTGACCTGATAAAATTGTTTCATTAAAAGTTTCAACAACTTGATTACCATCATTAATTTGATAAAACACATCAAAATTAGATATTGCATCAATTCCAAAGTTTCTAACGGTAACAGAAATGTTTTCAGAATTTGAAAGAACTCCACTTTCAGGCGAATCAAGGCTAATTACACCAGCATCTAAATTATTTGATGCTTCTTCGCAAATTGATGGTACAGAAAAGTCTTCTACCTGATCAGTTCTGCTGTTTGTATCACCTTGGTCGGCTAAATAACCCAGACCCCTTGCAGCAAATTTACTCCATATTAAACATTTATTTGCTCCCTCATTTGTTAAATCATCTGCTAATAATATAGCATCCCTCATATCAACGAAACCTGCGCTACATGGTGCTAATTTTAAACCATCAATTACAAGTTGCATTATTTTATTATTTCCACCATTTCCATCCGATAAATCTGGGTCAAAACCATATTCATCGATAAATGCCCATGTTAAGTCCCACAACATTGTTGCAAAAACAAAACCTACACCGTGCGGTTGGCTGACAGATGCAGTATTATTAGTATCAGAATATGTGTAGTTATTTACAGCGAAATCAGGTGAATATGGTGCATTTCTTATTCCTTGTCCATCGATACTTTGACCTGCAGAGTATGTTGCAACACCTCTTGGTAGAGATGGGGAGTCGTTTTCTCCAAGGGTTATCATTAATCCGAACCAATCTGAGAATCCTTCACCTTGTTGCTCTGCATTTTGCATACACCCAGCAGCCTGAGCACCACCCATCAATCTGTTTGAGATTCCATGCCCGTATTCATGGGCGATAATTTCATTATCAAGACTTGAGTCAGTATAATTTGATGCATTAATCAATGAGGCATTAATAATTTCACCACTTTGTAATTGATTGATGAGTGCCTCCCCGTCATTCTGACTAATCATAATTGAGGGGATTGTTACATTACCACCCTCAGCACCGGCTCCCATTGTTATAGGGCCACCTGGGACGTTATTAACCATAATTACTGCAATTGCACCAGCATTCTCAGCAGCTAAAATTTTAAATCCAAATTCACATACTCCTCTTCTAATAACAACAATTTTTCCGTTTAATTCCTCTGGATTGGTGATTTCTTGACATCCATCATGTAAATCAGGATCAACTTCTTCAAATTCTAGCAAATCATAAAGCAAAGCTAATTCGCCTATCAAAGGTGTATCATCTGGCAATGATTCTCCAAATCCAGCAGGTTGTCCAGTATATTGTCCAGCTAAATTACCATCTATTATGGTTAAAGGTTCACCAGCTGGACCAGACCATAAATACATAGTCATTTGGGGATTTTGACCATCAGGTGGAGTTCCAAAACTAGCATTATTAAAACCACTTCCGTCTTGTCCATCCGCATTTACACTGTCGCTACCAAGTCCAGAATTCCCATAATTGTTTTCTTGGAAATTACCACTTGCTTCGTCAAATCCATATTTATACCAGATATCATGCATCATATTATTCACATAGAATAAATTAGTTATAGATACATCCATATGTTCTTCTGGTTGCAGTTCTAAATTTGCATCATAATTGAAGTTAAGTTCATTACCTCCATCAGGTGAGTAATCCCATCCAGATTGGAACCCATCACCTTCATCGTCCTCTCTTGCCCACACATTATTACCTCTTGTGTATGTAAACTCAGGCCCAATAACTCCATCTGTATCATGCCAACCGAAAGGAGATGCAGTTAGATCAGCAGGATTTTCTAAAATAACAAAAGGTCCGTGATTTGGACTAGGAGATGGTAATGCAACTACATTATAACTTGATCCATCAACAAAAGATTTATCAAAATTATTATTGGTTGATTTGTGAGAATGTTTATGGTTATGATTTCCATCAGCATCAAATTCACAACTTACAATCCAATTTTCTGTTTTTAAAACCTTTCCATCTTCAGCACTTACAAAAATATCATACCAATTTTTATGATCTGTTGTTACAATATTAAAATTCCAAGAAAGATTTAATCTATCATTAACAACCACGTACACAAGTTTAGCTTCTATATTATATGGATTAGTATGAGTCCACCCAGTAAGCGAATTTTTAAATTCGTTAATTTTTAGTTCGTTTAGTCCTTTCTCAATTGCCGAATATCTATCAATTTTAGGCATAACAAGTGCTCTTTTACCAAAAATCCTGTTAACAAATCTATTATTGTATGATTTTACTTCTCCATTTTTAATTGCCATTGATGAAATTGCATTATGAACTACAATTCCGTTAAATTTTTGTTGAATGTAGTAGACATCATAGTTGAGATTATTTTCAATAGAACTTAAAACCTTATACATATCCTTAGACAAAGAGAAGTTCTCGTTTAAATAAGACTCTATTTTGGCAGAGTTCTTTTGTTGAGATATCAATGAAGTAGTAAAAAGTAAAAAAAGTAAATAAACAGCTCTCATGATCTTAAAATAAATAAATATCAATAATCAGACCAAAAACCTTATTATTACTTTACCACAAGCTTATGAGTATTAGTTTGATTATCAACAGTAATTTTAACTAAGTAAATACCAGAATTTAGCTTACTAACATCTAAGGAATTTGTGTTTAAGCTTACATCAATTACTTTTTTTCCAATTATGTCAAATACCTCAATTTCTTTTGTGTCTAATGAATTAGTTTGAATTGTTACAAAATTTTTATCAGTAGGGTTTGGATACAAAATCATTTCAAGTAGATTATCATCATTAATTCCCAATGTCCCTTCAACAACAAATTCATCCATTTGTAATACAAATTTATCGTCACTGACATAATTAATACCAATCCTTACATTTTGACCTACATAAGATGATAAGTCAAACTCATATAGTGTCCAGTCTGTGGGTGCTTCCAAGTATGTTCCTTCAGAAATAACTGTAAATTCATTATAACTTGTGGAATTTCCAATAGCAACTTTAAACCTTTCTAAACCCCAATCGTCTTTAAGGGTTTTTGCCATAAATCTTAATGTTGGGGATTCAATATTATCCAAAGAAAACTCAGGACTAATCATCCAGTCATTATTTTGGGTTGCTAAGCCTGAAGGTACACCAGAAACAAAATATAATCCCTGATTACCTTCATAAGTATTCCACCAGCCGGGTTCTTGTGGATTCGTGTTATCGCTAGAAACGGTTGCTAAGGCTTGGTTGTAAATAAAAGCTGCACCAGAATATGTCTCAGTTGGAAAATCCATAGCATTGGAGCCATAACTGGCTAATCCGTCTAAATCGTAAATTATCCAATCTCCAATACCTTCAAAAATAAATGGATCATAGCATTCAAAACTTTCTCTCCAGATAATCGGAGGCCCATATTCGTCGGGACAGTCTCCACCACCAACATTTGTTATCAATTCAGAAATTGTATTATTACTTTCATTTTCATCCTCATTCAGAGATACGGATATGGTTAAATTATAATCACCAACCTCACTAAAGTCGTAAGTCGCTCCAAATGTAAACTGTACTGTTTCTCCAGATGAAATTGTTTCTGTGTAACTTTCTGTTGAAATACTTGTACCATCAACAGAATAAGATATTTCAAAATTTGATGTATTATTATCACCATTATTTGATATGGAAACAGTTATATTTTCGTTTTCGGAAAGATTTCCTGCTAATACTGGACTATCAATCGAATCTACAGATAAATCATAACCTAGGGTGTTGTAATCCATTTCGGCTCTATTTACATTTACGATTTCTTCAGTTGATTCCGAAACAAAAACAACCACCTTAAGGTCATCCAATACTACCGGAATCCCATTATAGTTTTCTGGAATATTATATGAGTGAGTTGTTTGAATTAGACTTCCCTGACCTGTTGGATTAATTTCTTCTCCCCATTGACCAGTTATAAAATGGACTAGTCTATCATTATGAACATAATTAGATCCACCAGCAGCAAGAGATGAACCAGCTTGATAGGCAGCTGTATTATCTTGAATAAGTGCAATATTTAAGTAATTAGTCGAAGTGGGGCTGTCATCTGTGTAATACACCTGAGTATTAACCGTCAACATATTTGAAGAATAATTAATTTCTGCTTGAGCTGCGACATTTAAATATGCTGGTTCAACTAAAATTTCATCAATAGCGTATGTTGGTGGGCTTTGCATTGCTACTCCGGTAGCATTGGAATAACACCCTCCAATGGCTGTTCCCCCATTGCTTGTATAATTCTGAAAAAAATGTCTGTTAACAGAAACAGCTGGATTTCCAGTATTCATTGCCTGACTAGATAAAGCTGATCCGAATGCAGTTCTGAAATCTGGTTGACCTGCTCCAGGAACAGCATACCCACCTTCATGAATTTTGACAACAATAATATTTTCAGGATTATTTTCGACAGCACCATATATGATTACATCTCCACAAGGACAGTAACTACAGTTTATACCGGTATATTTTTCAACTAATGCTTTTTTATTTTCTGGATTTGTGGAAACAAAGGTTTGAGCCAGATTTATCTGAATTGAAATTAAAAAGAATGGTAATAAATAAAAGTAATTTTTCATTGTAGTACGCTAATTATTATATTTGATCATATAAATTTTAAAAATCTAATTTAATGAAAAATTCATCAATATTATCTTTCATATTTCTAATACTTTTTTCTGTTAATTCATTTTCACAAATTGAATACGCAATCACACTTGAGGATCTAGAGGGTAATTCTTTTTCTGATAATGACATTTTACAATTTGACACAGTTGAATATCCTGATGCATCTTTCACTTATAAGATTCGTAACAATACATCTGAAACAATTAAGGTTAGGGTTGAAGTTGAAAGTTTTTCAGGTACTGATGGAAGTATGATGGAGCTATGTTTTGGCGAATGTTATTTCGGGGTTAGTCTTGGTCAATCTTATCCAATAAATCAAGCTCAACCATATGTTTATATCGCTGCTAATTCAACTCAAATAGCCGATGGTGATCACTTTTTTAATTCCGATCCTGGAAATGGAGATGTTCCTGTTGAATATTCATTTAGATTCTACATGTGTGATGAAAATGGGGATGAACTGGTTAGTCAAGCTGAATTGCAGACTGACTTTTTCATAAATTACTATTATTCTACCTCTTTAGGGCTAAATAATTTGGATGATTTAAAGTTGGTTTATTATATTTTAAATGACAAATTATTTATTAACTCTGAATCAAATTTATCTTTAAAAATTTATGATCTTGCCGGAAAAATTATTTCAGAAAACTTAATACTTGTCGGTGATAATTTAATTGATATAATTAACCTCTCAAAAAAGCAGATTATATTATCTTTTGAATCAGAAGGAAGCCAAATAACGTCTAAAAAAATATTGATTCCTTAAAAAGAGTAAGAAAAACTTAGGTTGTAGCCATTACTTTCTGGAACAAATCTACAAACACCACCTACACAAATGAGACCTCCTCTTTGTCTACCATAGTTAGCACTTAACCTTGTACTTCCTTTCGTGTAGCTCCCACCTAAATTATAGTAGTGAATTTTTTCAGAGTTACCATAGTTCCATATATCAGAAATGAAAAAATTTAGATTATTATTAATTCCTATTTCATAAACAAAACCTAACCATTCTTTTCTATCATCTTTAGTCCATAAATGTTGTAAAACAAATCTGTTATTTCTGTTTTTACCATCTTTGACGTTAAGTTCAAAAACGCCAACTTGAGCATCAATATTACCATCAACACCAATAGGACCACCTAAAGTTACACCTTTATCAATTGAAAGATCGAGAAAAGTTATAGTACTAGTGAGCCTTTTGCTCCATCTGTTTTTTATTTCAATGTTAAAGTCTTGGTAGTATTTCTTTCCTTTTCCTACAAAATCAACATCGTAAGATTCATCATCTAAAAATTCGGCACCAATAGCTCCCCAATATGAAAAATTTATAGCCAATTTAGTTCTATATCTTCCAAGAAAACTATCCTTTTTAAATGAGTAAAATATGTCATTTTGAAACCCAATTTCTCCAACTCTTTTCTCAATGTTATTAATGATCAATCTTGGCTGTGAATTGTATACATATATATTTGTAAGTAAATAATCTTGTTGTTTTGTAAGTGCAGGAACAAAGCTTAAAGTTTTTTGGTTGTAAATATTTCCTTCAGCAAGTTTATCGCTGTAAATATTGAAATTTTCAAGCCTTCTCATGGATGTATTTACTCCAAGTCCTTTTTTTGAATATCCCAGATCAATTTGTATTGCTGTTCCATCGTAAATTCTTTCCGATAATATTTCCCCCTCGTTGGCAATAACATCCCTCCCTTTTTTTGCTAATTCAGCATTGACATAAAAATCTTTGTAGAATAAGTCTAATCTTGCTCCACTTACATTAATATTTTCAGGTTCTCCAAATCCAGCATCTAATTTTTGATATCTGTTCAAATGGCTAAAACCTATATTAAGACCAAACTTATTGAGCTTAAAAAATTCAGAAATATCTATATTAGAGTTAAGTCCAGAAATCACAGAGTTTGAATATTCAAAACCATATCGTTGCTTCCCGTGAATTGCTAAAATTTCAACTTCTTTTGAAGGATAAAATCTATATCTAATTCCCCTTAAAGAATTATTTATACCAAGTTGCCTATTCTCCCATGCTCTAAAAATAAGTCCGTTTCCAAATTGCTCATAAAATGAACCTACAGTGATTTCATTATTTTCATTTTCATATTTAACATAATATTGAGCTATTCCATTATTATTATTAAATATTTCAGAATAACCTAATAGTGCACTTGGTAAATAGCTTTCATATTGAATTCCGTATGAAAAATCTCCATTTTGAAAATCTAGTGTTAAATAATTGTTAGAACGAAAATTATCAGAGGGGGAATAAAAATTTAATTCTTCATCATTTTGCAAGTATTGAGAGTTGCTTTCAAAACTTCCATAAATAAACGTATTTTCTTGGGATTGAGATATAAAGGATAAACAAATGAAAATTGATAATAATTTAATTTTAATCTGCATACATATTTAATTTTTCAAAAAGATAATCTTCATCACCAGGCTGATATCCTGTGTGTTGATATAGTATTTTTCCGTTTTTTACGATTAAAGTTTGAGGAATAAATGATGTTCCTAATGCCCTTTTGAAATCCTGATTAGAGTCAAGAAATATCTCATAAGGCCAACCCTTTCCGTTAACAAGTACTCTAGCACGTTTAACCGATCGACTGTCATCCACATTAACAGCAATCAGATTAAAGTCTAATTCCTCTTTCCAATCATAATAGACTTCATTAATTGCATCAAGTTCTTTAATGCAAGGAACACACCAAGTTGCCCATAGAGAGATGATAGTGATTTTGTTGTCATCAATAACATCTAAAATTTTAGATTTTTTTCCCTCAAAATCACTTAAGAATATATTTGGAATACTCTTTTGTGAAAATGTGTTGAATGATATTAATAAGATAAAAAAAAGTAATATTTTTCTCATAAACAATTGTAAATATACTTTCTTTTTTAATATTGTTAATTTAATTTTCAAAATATGTAAATTTGGAATATTAGATATGAAAATAAAATTTTTAAAATCTCTTTTCATTGTTTTATTACTTATTGGTTGTAGTAATCAAGAAGATTTTTCCGATTTAATTTCAGAGCCAGAAATTGTTTCTGGTCTTAATGTAAAAAGTTCCTACATAACTGGCCAGAATATAGAGTTTAATGTTTTTGATCAAAATCAAAATGATATTACGGATATTTCAATTTTTTATGTAGATGGATTAGAAATTTTAGGAAATCAGATTATTCATGAACAGATTGGCACCCACAGTGTTTACGCTGAATTTTCAGTCAATAATCAGTTATTCAATACTGAGCTAAGCAGTTATGATGTGGTTAATCCGATTAATAAAGTATTATTGGAAGATTTTACAGGAACTTGGTGTGGCTACTGTCCGCCTGTAAAACTCGCCATAGAGCATGCGAGAGAACTTTATCCGGAAAAAATTGCTGTAGTAGCCACTCATCAAAATGATCAATTTGCGCTGCCTCAGGAGCAGGAGTTAAGTAGTGCATTAGGTCCCTTTGGATTGCCAGAGTCAAGAATAAATAGGACCTCAGAATGGGTGGAGCCCTACGATCTAAATTATATTGATAATTTTATAAATTCGGGGAATAACCTTGCAATTTCAATTGATAGTAATATTGAAAATAATAGCTTAAATGTCAGTATACGTTTTGTCTCTTCAGATGCTCTAGATAATCATAAATTAGTTATTTACATTACCCAGAATGGATTAATAGCAGACCAGGCTAATTATCTAAATTATGATGATACTAGTTATTTTTATCAAATGGGTAATCCAATAGAGGATTACATCCACAATGACGTTTTGGTTCACAGCATCACTGATATTTTAGGAGATAATTTTGATGATACTCAGCCGTTTGATGATATTACTAAAACCTTTTCATATGACATTTCAAATTCAGCAATTCAAATCGATAGCTCTTATATTGTTGCTTTTATTGTTAACTCAGAAAATACAACAATAAACTCACAATCAGCAGCAGTAGCTGAATTTCAGGATTTTAACTAATCTACTTTTCTAAAAAAGGATATCTGTAGTCGGTTGGGGTAATAAAAGTTTCTTTAATTAATCTTGGTGACACCCATCTTAATAAGTTTAGCATACTTCCCGCTTTATCATTAGTGCCAGACCCTCTAGCACCCCCAAAAGGCTGCTTTCCAACAACAGCACCTGTAGGTTTATCGTTTATGTAAAAATTACCAGCTGAATTTTTTAATGCCTTAGTTGCTTTCTCAACTATATATCTATCAGATGCTAAAATTGCGCCTGTTAGTGAGTATTGACTTGTTTTGTCTACTAAATTGAGGGTTTCTTCAAATTTGTCATCAGAATAAACATATATCGTCATGACGGGCCCAAAAATTTCTTCGCACATAGTTATATAGTTAGGGTCATTGGTAAGAATTACAGTCGGTTCAATGAAATAACCTTTAGATTTATCATAATTTCCACCCATAATAACTTCAGCATTATCAGAATCATATGCATTGTCAATATACTTTGATATTTTGTCAAATGATTTTTCATCAATTACAGAAGTGATAAAATTTTCAAAATTTTCAGGTGACCCCATTGAAATAGATTTTAAATCATCTTCAATGTTATCTTTAACTTCATCCCAGATGGATTCTGATATATATCCTCTGGAAGCAGCACTACATTTTTGCCCTTGAAACTCAAAAGCACCTCTTATTATTGCTGTGGAAACTTGCTTTGGATTTGCTGATTTATGCGCTACAATGAAATCTTTTCCACCTGTTTCACCAACAATTTTTGGATAAGTATTGTAGTTAGGGATATTGTTACCAATAGTTTTCCAAAAACTGTTAAAAACCGATGTGGAACCTGTAAAATGAAGTCCACTAAATTCTTTTCTTGAAAGTGCTTTTTCAGTGATTAAAGAAGGGTTACCATAAACAGCATTTATAACACCATTAGGTAGGCCTGCTTCTTTTAATACATCAATAATAATCTTTGCAGAATAAATTTGAGTACTGCTAGGTTTCCACAGAACAACATTTCCAAGCATAGCCATACAAGTTGGTAAATTTCCAGCGATTGCTGTAAAATTAAAAGGGGTTACTGCATAGACGAATCCTTCTAGAGGTCTATATTCAACTCTATTCCATGCATCATTATCACTTTCTGGCTGGTTGCTGTAGATTTGAGAAACATATTCCACATTGAATCTTAAAAAATCAATCAACTCACAAGCCGAATCAATTTCTGCTTGATGAACTGTTTTTGACTGACCAATCATAGTTGCCGCATTAATTTTTGATCTGAAGGGACCAGCTATAAGTTCTGCTGCTTTTATAAATATTGCTGATCGATTTTCCCATGACATGTTTTCCCACTTTTCTTTTGCCGCAAGAGCAGATTCAATTGCGTCATCAATATGAAATGGTTCAGCGGTATAATATTCACCAACAACCTTTTGGTGGTCATGTGGTGGGCTAATGGTTTTTTTTTCACTAGATTTTACATCTTTACCATTTATGTACATTGGAATCTCGGTAACAGAACTAAGCATTCTTTGATAAGTTTCAATTACATCTTTTCTCTCATGAGATCCTGACCTATAAGATTTTACTATTTCATTTTTAGCTTTTGGAACTTTAAAAAAACCTGTACTCATAAAAATTAATTTAGTCCATGAAAATACAACTAATTTTTAACTTTTTTCTAATTAGTAGCAAATGGCGCATTTAACTTAAATGAAGGAATAATAACATTAAACCTTTTAGTGTTATTTAAGTTAATCATTCTGTAATAACCATACATAGCCCCAAATGGTGAAGCTAATAAACATCCAGATTTATAATTGTGAATTTCACCTGGCTTTATGACAGGTTTTTTACCAATAACACCCTCTCCGTTAACAACTTCTTGGTTATTTAGTGAATCTAAAATTACCCAATGTCTTGAATTAAGCTGTACAACATCTGAACTTTGATTTTCTATCGAAATAAAATATTCAAAAGCATATAGAAGCTTGGTGTCTTTATAGTAGGTGCCTTTAAATTCGGTATCTACGGAAATCTTAATGCCTTTAGTTATTTTTGTTACCATATTATTTAACTAAAAATAATGATTTTTTTTTAGTTAGTTATATATCTTGAAAGCCCTTTTCCAACCCCTACAACCCTGTCATATCTTTCCCCAAAGTTTCGATAATAAACAATAACATTGTATTCATTTTCTGTTTCGTCAAAATTCCCGCTTATTTCTCCAGGTATTATTTTTTTTTCTGAATCAACAGCAATGTATTTATAGTTATAAAACCCTTGTTTTAATTTTATTACTAACTCAAACAAATTATTTCTAGAATTATATTCCATTAAATATTTCTCTATAATTTGATAGTTATTAAAATCACCTACAACGTATATTTTATTTTCAAAATTAAAGTTCTGAGGTTTTTGAAGATAAAAATGAATATTTACATAGTCTGCTTCAAATTCGGGATTGGATGAATTATTAACATTAAATAAAAACCCACCATTGATATCAGGATTGTAAGTATATTTTCTATTTTTTCTCGAAATATCTTCGAATAAGAAATTACTATATATTTCCTCTAAATCAAAACCTCTAACATTGACACTTGTATTTCTTACAAATTTA
>CACLPI010000017.1 GCA_902608795.1 uncultured Bacteroidota bacterium | reverse complement strand
AGACAATTAATATGGCAAAAGATATAAAATTTGATATTGAAGCAAGAGACGGATTAAAAAGAGGGGTTGATGCTCTGGCGGACTCTGTTAAGGTGACACTAGGACCAAAAGGAAGAAATGTAATCATCAGCAAATCATTTGGTGGACCACAGGTCACCAAAGATGGTGTAACTGTAGCTAAAGAAATTGAGCTAGAAAATGAATTAGAGAACATGGGTGCTCAAATGGTAAAAGAAGTTGCATCAAAAACCAATGACTTAGCAGGAGATGGTACCACAACTGCTACCGTCTTAGCACAAGCTATTGTAAAAGAAGGTCTTAAGAATGTGGCATCTGGTGCAAATCCAATGGATTTAAAAAGAGGTATTGATAAAGCCGTTTCTTGTATTACTGAAGAACTAAATAAACAATCTAAAGAAGTTGGAAATTCCTCTGAAAAAATTCAGCAGGTGGCAAGTATATCCGCGAATAATGACTCTACTGTTGGAAACCTGATAGCTACCGCTTTTGAAAAAGTTGGTAAAGAAGGTGTTATCACTGTAGAGGAGGCAAAAGGAACTGATACTTATGTTGATGTTGTGGAAGGTATGCAATTTGACAGAGGATATTTATCACCATATTTTGTTACCAATGCAGACAAAATGATTACCGAATTGGAAAATCCTTACATTTTATTATTTGATAAGAAAATATCAAATCTTCAAGAAATTTTACCAATATTAGAACCTGTATCTCAATCAGGAAGATCCTTATTAATAATAGCTGAAGATGTAGAAGGGCAAGCTCTTGCAACTTTGGTGGTAAACAAACTTAGAGGTGGTTTGAAAATTGCAGCAGTCAAAGCTCCTGGTTTTGGAGATAGAAGAAAAGCAATGCTTGAAGATATTTCAATTCTAACTGGTGGAACTGTTGTTTCTGAGGAAAGAGGTTTTTCATTAGAAAATGCGGATTTATCTATGCTGGGTACTGCGGAAACTATAACAATTGATAAAGACAACACTACTATCGTAAATGGTGCAGGAAAAGCTCCTGAAATAAAAGCAAGAGTAAATCAAATAAAAGCGCAAATTGAAACTACAACCAGTGATTATGACAAGGAAAAACTTCAAGAAAGACTCGCTAAATTAGCAGGTGGAGTTGCTGTTTTATATGTGGGTGCAGCTAGTGAAGTTGAAATGAAGGAGAAGAAAGATAGAGTTGATGATGCACTTCATGCAACACGAGCAGCAGTTGAAGAAGGTATTGTTGTTGGTGGTGGAGTTGCCCTTGTTAGAACAAAAGAAAAATTAGCAAAACTTAAAGCTGAAAATGCAGATGAAAAAACAGGTATTCAGATTGTTGAAAAAGCTATTGAGGCTCCAATAAGAACGATTGTTGAAAATGCTGGTGGTGAAGGGAGTATTGTTATTTCAAAGGTTTTAGAAAGTAAAGATAGCATTGGATACGATGCTAAAAATGAAGAATATGTAGACATGCTTAAAGCAGGAATAATAGATCCTAAAAAAGTAACACGAATTGCACTAGAAAATGCTGCATCTGTTGCTGGTATGATTTTAACAACTGAATGTGCAGTTGTTGATATTAAAGAAGAATCACCTGCTCCTATGCCGCCAATGGGTGGTGGTGGAATGCCTGGAATGATGTAAAATATTTCAAAAATAAAAAAAAGAGCTGTTTATTTTAACAGCTCTTTTTTTTATTGATGATTTTTTACAACTTCCTCGTCTCGATATTTACAACACATATCAAGCTTACTATAAGCTTCCTCAGTTGCAGTTTCTAATTTTGTATCATGACCAATCGAAGCAACTTTTTTATGTATTTCATCTAATGAGATTTTTTTTTCATTAAAAATAACCTTAAGCATTCTATTTTCTTTATTCCAATCGGCCATCTTAATTCCTTTAGTAGCCAAACAATTTGACTCAATTCTCTTTTCACACATTCCACAAACACCATCTACAAAAATCATCTGGGATTTAGTTTGAGAAAAGCTAATAGAGAAAAATGAGATCATTACAACTAATAGATAATTTGTTTTCATAATTATTAAAATTTATTTTATATAATATCTTAATCCAATATAAGTCATTCGGCCAAAAATTGGACCATAAACATAGGTTGCATCAAAATATTGACCAAAAGGGTCGTCAGATGCAATAATTGTATTTTCTTGTCTATAATTTGTTAAATTTTCAACACCTAAATATACCTGAAAAGATTCACTAAAAACTCTGGTTATCTGCGAATTAATTAAATTTAATCTCTCAGAAATATTTGACAGCCTGTACTGCTGGGGATTATCTTGCGTAGATGGTATTCTTTGCTCCCCAACATGATTAAATGTAAAATCATATTTCCAACTCCTACCCTTTTCATTTGTGGTTCCATTGTAGGATAAATTTAAAAACAGTCTATCCGATGGAGTCAAAGGATTTTTTAATCTTCCGTGTGAAATATAGTCTGTTTCGGCAACAGTATTTTTATAAGCAAACAGGATATCAACAGAGTTTGAAAGGGTGTAAGAAAGTTGAGCTTGAAAACTATTTGAATAACTTTTACCAGTTAAATTATAGAAATTAATTAGTGATGGAGTTTCCCAATCTGCTACTACTTTATTTTGAAAATCTGTTAAGTAATAGTCTAAAATCAATTGAGATTCTCGATTAAATAATTTAAAACTATTTATTATTGAGACTCCATAATTCCAAGCCTGATCGGCTTTCATAGTCGAAAAATCGGTAGGGGTTGAATTTTCAGTAAAAATAATTTCTCTTGAACTGTAAAATAATTTTTGGTTTTCAGAAAAAATATTTGCCACACGTGTTGCTTTACCAAAAGATAGTTTGATGGTAGACTTTGGAAATGCTTGATATTTCATGTGAAATCTTGGTGAAATAAAATTTCCAATTTTATTGTGATTGTCAAATCTTAAACCTGCTGATAAATTTATTTTATCTAGATCATCATAGCTATACTCGAAATATGCCCCAATTGACTTTTCAGTTCTAGAAATATCAAAATTATTAAGGCTAAGATTATTATTGAATATGAATTCATCATAGTCATCATAGGTTAGGGAAATACCTGTTTTAATTTTACTTCTTGTATCACCAATAATGGAATTGTATACGAGATTTGAGTATATACTTGTTTGATTAGTATCGTGGTTTCTGTTTCCGAAAGATGAACCCATATCAATTCTAGTGTATGCAAATTGAAATCCTAAAGATCTATAAGTTATAAGCGGATCAACATATCCAAATTTAAAATTTGTCTTTAAAATTTCTGAATCAGTTTTTCCTCCCCAATAATTTTGATTTTCAGCAAAAATTATCCCATCAATATATTCATTTTCTCCAAAAACTCTCTCATCAAAAACATAATTAAAATCAAAAAATCCTACTAAACCTTTTTCTAGGTTTGTGTATTGAAACCTGTTAAGAATATTCAACTGTTTTCCGGTTGGAGTATCTCTGAAACCATCGTTATTATTATCCGCACTGGTAGTTTTTTTATTGGTGTGAAAGTATAATCCATGATCAAGTTTATGATTAAGGTTCGAGGTGTAGTGAGCATTTAACTCTAAACGCTCCATTTGATTAGCAAATAGATTTAAAAAAAACTTATCGTCTGTTAGGGGCTTTCTTAGCTCAGTGTTGATTTGTCCAGAAATACTTTCATATCCATTAACTACACTACCAGAGCCTTTTGCAACCTGCAAACTTTCAATCCAAGTCCCAGGAATATATGTTAGTCCATATGACTGAAGTGCCCCTGGGATAGAGGGAATATTTTCAACAGACATTAAAATATTAGGACTACTAAGACCGAGCATATTTATTTGTTTTGTTCCAGAAATTGCATCAGAAAAATTAACATCTATTGAGGGTGTTGTTTCAAAACTTTCAGCAAGGTTGCAGCAAGCAGCTTTTAATAACTCTTCGGACGAAATATTAATAATATTTGCGGAACTTAATAGAGAAACTGAAGATGATTTTGAATTATATTCTAATGAAACTTCATCCAATTCTGTATCAGATCTTAAAAAAATCTCAGGGTTTATTGAGCTTACACTTAATGTATCATTTTTATAACCCACATAACTAACAATGTAGTTTTTTAAATTATTTGGATTTGATAAAATAAAATTTCCCTCCATGTCAGAAGTACTTCCACCTGAATTATCGCTCCAAATAATATTTGCACCAACAATCGGAATTTCTTTATTATCAATTATCTCTAAAATTTTTCCCTTTACATTCTGAGAAATGGTAAGATTGTAAGTAAATAATAAAAAAAATAATACAAATAACCGTTTGCACATATTGTTAACAAAATTAGATTCTTTACACAAAAATAAAGATAAATGAATAGTCAATTTAATTATTTTTGAAATTGTGAACAAAATAAAAATTAAATCTGCTTTAATATCTGTTTTTTCAAAAGATGGTCTGAGGCCGATCGTTGAAAAATTAGTTAAAAATGAAGTGAAGTTATATTCGACTGGAGGAACTTATAAATTTATATCCGATCTCGGACACGATGTCACAGAAGTTGAAAATATCACAGACTACCCATCTATCTTTGGAGGAAGAGTAAAAACATTACACCCTAAAATATTTGGTGGAATCCTTTACCGAAGAAATAATGAAAATGATATTGACGAAAAAAACAAATATAAAATTCCAAATATTGATTTAGTAATTATCGATTTATATCCTTTTGAAGAAACGGTTAAAAACGGTGGTACTGAGTCTGAAATAATAGAAAAAATCGATATTGGAGGTATCGCTTTAATTAGAGCTGCGGCCAAAAATTTTAATGATGTTGTTTGCATTTCATCTGTAAGAGACTATACGACATTTTTAAATATGTATATTAAAAATCAAGGTGTTCTCAATTTAGATGAAAGAAAACAATTTGCAAGAAAATCTTTTCTAACATCATCTGCCTATGATAAGGCAATATTTGATTATTTTGATTCGTCTGAAATCCTTAGCTTAAGATATGGTGAAAATCCCCATCAGGATGGAATATTTTCCGGAAAAATTAATGAGATTTTTACAAAACTTCATGGAAAAGATCTTAGCTACAATAATTTATTGGATATAGATGCTTCTATGGATTTGATTTCTGAGTTTAAAGACGAAAAGCCTACTTTTGCAATTTTAAAACACAATAATGCCTGTGGAATTGCTACAAGAAATAATGTTAAGGAAGCATATGAAAGTGCATTAGCGGCTGATCCAGTTTCTGCATTTGGAGGTATTTTAATTTCGAATTCTAAAATTGATTCTGATTCTGCGGAGTCTATCAATTCTTTATTTTGTGAAGTTGTTATATCTCCTGATTTTGAGATTGAAGCATTAGATATATTAAAAGGAAAAAAAAATAGAATCATTTTAAAGCTGAATTCTTATCCTCAAAAGAATAAACTCACAAGGTCATGTTTAAATGGAATTTTAATTCAGACTAATGATAATATTACAGATAGCAAAGAAATATTAACTTACCCAACTAAGACAAAACCTAACGAGGATCAAATTGAAGATTTAATATTTGCTTCTAAAATTTCCAAAAATACTAAGTCGAATACAATTGTATTGGTTAAAAACAAACAACTTCTAGCTTCAGGGACTGGTCAAACCAGTAGAGTTGATGCTCTAAATCAAGCTATTGAAAAAGCCAAAAAGTTTGGATTTGATTTAAATGGCGCGTGTATGGCAAGTGACGCATTTTTTCCTTTTCCTGATTGTGTTGAGATAGCTCATAAAAAGGGGATCAATACAATTATACAACCAGGAGGTTCAATCAAAGATAACTTAAGCATTGATTATTGTAATGATAATGACATATCAATGGTTTTCACCGGAATAAGACATTTTAAGCATTGAAATTGATTTATTATTTTTTTTATTTATAAATTTACATTTCGAAGGACCTTAATTAAATTTTTTTCTAAGTATAACATATGGGATTTTTTGACTTTTTAACTGAAGAAATTGCTATTGATTTAGGTACAGCTAATACCCTTATTATACATAATGATAAAGTTGTTGTGGACAGTCCGTCAATCGTTGCAAAAGATAGAATTACTGGAAAAATTATTGCAGTTGGTAATGAAGCTAATTTAATGCAGGGTAAAACCCATGAGGATATAAAAACCATTAGACCTCTTAAGGATGGCGTTATAGCTGATTTCGACGCATCTGAGCAAATGATAAATCTATTTATCAAAAGTATTCCCACACTAAAAAATAAAATCTTCTCACCCTCATTGATTATGGTAATATGTATTCCTTCAGGAATAACTGAAGTTGAAATGAGGGCAGTTAAAGAATCTGCAGAGAGGGTCAACGGTAAGGAGGTTTATTTAGTTCATGAACCTATGGCTGCTGCAATTGGTATCGGAGTAGACATAATGCAGCCCAAAGGAAATATGATTATTGATATTGGTGGCGGCACGACGGAGATTGCTGTTATTGCATTAGGAGGAATTGTTTGTGATCAATCTCTAAAAGTAGCTGGAGATGTATTTACTAATGATATTATATATCACATGAGAACTCAACATAATCTTTATGTTGGAGATAGAACTGCAGAAAAAATAAAAATCCAAATTGGAGCAGCTACAGAAGATTTAGATGATCCTCCGGAAGACATGAGTGTTCAAGGTCGTGATCTTTTAACAGGCAAGCCAAAGCAGATTGAAATTTCTTACAGAGAAATTGTAAAAGCTCTTGAAAAATCAATACTAAGGGTAGAGGATTCGGTTATGGAAACATTATCCAAAACACCGCCAGAACTTGCTGCTGACATTTATAACACAGGTATGTATCTAGCTGGTGGAGGTTCTATGTTAAGGGGGTTGGACAAAAGACTTTCGAAAAAAACTGATTTACCGGTTTACATAGCAGAAGATCCCTTAAGAGCTGTAGTGAGAGGAACAGGAATAGTGCTTAAAAATATTCCAAAGTATAAGAGCGTACTCATAAAATAGTTAAAAAAATATGCAACGAATTATTTATTTCTTAACAAGAAATAAGGACTTTATTTTATTTATATCGTTGCTTTCTATTTGCCTTTCAATCAACCTTAATTATAATGAATACAATAAAAGTAAATTGTTAAACTCTAGCAATTCTTTTTTTTCAAGCATGTACAATACTAAATTGACTATTTCAAAATATTTTAATTTAGAATACCAAAATCGATTATTAACCGAAGAAAACAGAAAACTAAGATATCAAATTTATAATTCTGTAGACTCACTTAAATACAAATCAGAATTAGAGAAAATAAGCTATGATGTAACCTCCGCTTCTGTTATAAAAAACAGCTACTCATATTCCAATAATTTCATAACTATTGACGTGGGTAAAAAAGATAGTATAGAAGTTGATAACGGAGTGATTTCATCAAAGGGGGTTGTTGGTATTATAGACAAAACATCTCTTAACTATTCAAGGATTATTTCTATTCTAAATACCAATTTTTTATTAAATGCAAAATTAAAAAAATCTGGTTACTTTGGAGTTCTTTCGTGGGATGGCACTAATATTAATAGAGTTCAGTTAAAAGATATTCCAAAGCAGGCAAATGTTGTAATTGGAGACACAATTGTAACTGGAGGAAATTCATTAATTTTTCCAAAGGGTATTCTTATCGGATATGTTGATTCATTTAAATTAGACAACTCAGAAAACTATCTAGAATTAGAGATTAATCTGGCAACTGATATGGCTAATATTGAAAACCTTTATGTCTTAAATAATAATAACATTAAAGAAATAAATTCATTAGATGAATAAAATAGTTTATAACATATTTTTAGCGCTAATTTTAATCCTATCACAAGGCTTATTTTTTAATAATATTAATTTATTAGGATCCATTAATCCTTTTATATACATATTTTTCATTGCATATTTCCCTTTAAAAAATAACAGATCATTATTTATTTTTCTTGCATTCCTGGTTGGACTCATAATTGATATTTTTTCAGATACTCATGCTATACATGCAGCTGCCACATTAACAATTGCTTTTCTTAGACCTTATTTTATGAAATTGTATTTTGGGATAGCTTATGAACATCAGGTTATTAAATTTAATTCGATTGAATTAAAGCAAAATTTATTTTATCTTCTGTCAATTATTTTAATTCATCATTTGATTTTATTTAGTCTGGAAATATTTGATATTTATAAAATTTTATTAGTGATAAAAAATGCTTTCAGTACATCTATATTCACATTTATTACTATTTATATTCTTTTTGAACTAATAATCAAAAGGACAAAATGAGAAAGACTCTTTTATTTATAATTGTTATAACCGCATCTGCAGTATTTATACTCAGGCTATTTTATCTGCAAGTTTATAACTCAGAACCATACTCTATATATGAAGATAATGCTATTAGAAAAGTTTTCACATACCCCAAAAGGGGCTATATCTTTGACAGAAATAATAATTTACTTGTATCAAATCAACCATCTTATGATGTTATGATTATTCCAGGACTGGTCAAAGAACTTGATACACTAGAGTTTTGCAAATTATTAAAAATTTCAAAAACATATTTTGACAATAAAATAGAAAGAACCTCAAGATACTCAAGAAGAACACCCTCAGTTTTTTTAGCACACCTATCAAAAGAAGATTATGGTTTTCTAGCTGAAAAAATCAGAAAATTTGAGGGGTTTTATATTCAAAAAAGAAACTTACGTCAATACAATACAAAAATAGGTGCTAATGTATTAGGATATGTAGCTGAGGTTAATCGGTCAAATTTGGAAAAAGATAATTACTATTCACAGGGAGATATAATAGGTAAGCAAGGAGTAGAATTATCATATGAAAAATTTTTAAGAGGAGAAAAAGGAATAAAATTTATTCAAAAGGACAGATTTAACAGAGATATCGGAAGCTACAATGACGGATTAAATGATAAAAATTCGATTCCTGGAAATGATTTAACAATTACCATAGATTCTGAACTTCAGCAGTATGGAGAGTTATTAATGTCTAATAAAAAAGGTGCAATAGTAGCAATAGAACCTGGAACCGGAGAATTATTAACTTTAGTTTCAGCTCCATCTTACAACCCTAATTTGCTAGTTGGAAGACATAGATCAAAGAACTATTTTAAACTTTACAATGACAGTATTTATAAACCCCTTGTTGATAAAGGGCTTTTATCGACATTTCCTGCTGGCTCCCCATTCAAAATTGTAGTAGGCTTGATTGCGTTAAAAGAAAATATAATTAATGAAAAAACTACCATTTTGTGTAATGGGCAATATGTCTATGGAAAAAATAAGAAATCGATGAAATGTCATTGTGGTGGTGGATATCGTAATATCTATAACGCAATTTCAGAATCATGTAACTCATATTTTGCAGATACATACAGAAAAAACATAAGTCAAAACAATAAAATTTCTGAAAACTTTGATATTTGGAGTGAAAATATTAAAAGCTTTGGTTTTGGAAATTATTTAAATAATGATCTACCTATTGGAAAAAAAGGTATGATTCCAACTTCGGAGTTTTATGACAAATGGTATCCTGATTTTAGATGGGGGCCTACTACTAATTTATCAAATTCCATAGGTCAAGGAGAAATACTTGTCACACCAATTCAACTAGCAAACATGATTGCTGCAGTTGCAAATAAAGGTTTCTACTACACACCACACATAATCAAAAAAATTGAAGGCATATCAATACCAAATAGGTTTACAGAAAAAAATAAAATCAATATTGAAAAAGAATATTTTGATATTGTTGAAAAGGGTCTTTCTAAAGTTTATGAAAGTGGCACAGGTAAATTTTTAAATATTCCAGGAATTGAAATGTGTGGTAAGTCGGGAACAGCTGAGAATTTTACAAAAATAAATGGTAAAAAAACTCAACTAACAGATCATTCCATTTTTGTGGCATACGCCCCAAAAAAAGATCCAAAAATTGCAATTGCTGTTTTAGTGGAAAACGGTTATTATGGGTCAACATGGGCTGGACGTATTTCTAGTCTAATGATTGAAAAATATTTAAAAGGTCGTATTAGTGATAATAGAGTTGAGAAACTTGTTATAAATAAAAGCTTAGAAAGCGAATATAAAAAACCATTCTCGAATAAACCCTTTAAAATTAATAAGCAATGATCGGTGAGAGAAAAAATATAATTAGATTAGACTGGTTAATTATCCTGGTCTACTTTTTATTATTGGGTTTTGGAATCGGGAATATTTTGTCCTCAAGCATTTCAGGAGAAGAAATAAATATTTTTAATTTTTCCACCCTTTATGGTAAACAATTTATTTATGCTCTAATCTCTATTTTTTTTGGATTTATTGCAATATCAATTGATGTAAAATTTTATGAAAGATTTTCAAGCGTTTTTTATATTTTTTCAATTATAGTTTTAGTTTGTCTATTCTTTTTTGGCAAAAGGGTAAATGGTGCTCTTTCTTGGTTTTCAATAGCCAGTTTTAATCTTCAGCCAAGTGAATTTGTTAAGATTACTGTTGCTTTAGCAGTTTCAAAATACATAAGTGATTTCCAGACCGATTTAAAAAATACTATTGACCAGTTTAAGTTATTTCTAATTATTTTAATTCCAATTGTTATTATAATTTTTCAAAATGACACAGGGAGCTCAATTGTCTTCTTATCATTATTTTTTGTTTTGTATCGTGAAGGAATATCACAGATTTATTTAAAATCTATTTTCAGCATAATGATTCTTTCAATATTATCTTTAAAAGTTTCAGCTTCTATTACAGCTATTATAGCAATTTTATTAATCATTTTATACTACTCATTTAAAAAAAAAATCCGAAATAAGATAATTAAAATAATTTCGATATCCTCATTATGTTTGACAACATGCTTTGGCACAATATTCACTTATGAAAATCTTTTAAAAACCCATCAACAAAATTATATAAAGGTGTGGCTTAATTTGGAGAAGGATCCAGATAAAATTAAGCAAATGGAAAGAACAATTTTATACAATTTAAATGAATCAAAAAAAGCTATAAGCTCTGGTGGTTTGACTGGAAAGGGTTATTTAAAGGGAACTAGAACAATGGGTAATTTTGTTCCAGCTCAACACAGTGATTACATTTTCAGCACCATAGGTGAGGAATGGGGGTTTGTGGGAAGTGTATTTATAATTCTTCTATATACTATTTTAATTATAAGAATAATTTATTTATCCGAAAATCAAAAAAATAAATTCAGTAGGGTTTACGGATATTCTACTGCATCAATATTATTTATACATTTTTTAATAAATATTGGAATGGTACTTGGCCTAACTCCAACAATAGGGATTCCACTTCCTTTTTTAAGTTATGGTGGTTCAAGTCTAATAGCATTTACAATTCTATTGTCAATTTTTATTAGGTTAGATGGGAATAAAAAAAATGAATGGTAAAACTATTTTTTTAATTCTAATTTTTCTGCGAAGAAATCACAAAAATCTAGCATAGTTTGTGACATTTTTTCATCTTGGGTAGCTCTTTTGTATGTAGCTGACATACTTGTAAGTATTTGATGAAAAAATATTTTCATTTCATCTAGAGGCATGTCCTTGGTCCATAGGTCAACTCTTAAACTTTCTTTTTTAGTTGAATCCCAAACAGAAAGAAATGTAGCTTTAGTTTCACTATTTTCTATTCCAGCATCAGTAGCAGACCAAAATATTTTTTCGGGTATTTTATTTTTGTCTAATTCTACTTCAATTTCAATTTTAGATTTTTTGTTTTTCATTTTTTTTGAGGCTTATATTTTGAATTATTATAAATATCTAATGGGCTTTTGGTCAGCATATCATTTAATGATGTATTATTATTTTTCATATATGACTTAACTATTTGCCAACCTATATATTTACCAATCATTTCTGATGATTCATTATCTATTTCCAAGTAAAATCTAGAAAATGGAGAATCATTAATAAATCGGCTTTCTAAATCATTATCGGGATCAAATAAAATATAATTTTCAATGAAATAGGTCCAAACAAAATATTCATTTTCTTTTGCCCATTTCATTTTTGCTTTTGAGTAGCCGATTTTATGTCTGTCTTCAATACCTAAGGTAAAATCTTTATAGTATAAGACCTTTCCATAGAAAATTATTTTATCTAGAAATGTGTAAAATTCATTTCTAGACACTATACCAAATGCAAATTTTTCTGCAATATCAGAGAATATGTTTGGAATTGTAAAATCCTCTTTTATATAGTCTGGAATTCCATCATAAAATTTATGATTAGGCCCTAAATAATTATCTAAACCAATTAATAATATAGAATCGGCAAATATAACTTTATTCCTATAGTCAACATCTGTGTTAACAGTAATAACCCTTGGTATTAGGAATTTGTTGTCAAGCTCTTTATGTCTTTCAAAAAATTCGAAAAGACCTGTTTCTAGAAAAATTACCGAATCGTATTGCATAATGATTTCATTAAAAATTTCAAGCTGGATTGGGTCTTGAAGTCTGTTTAACCATACCGAATCAGGATAAGAATCTGGAAAAAATAAGTTGTACTTATTTTTAATTTGTTTTAAATCACTTGGGTTTGAATTATAAAATAATTTTTCAAATCTCTCGACCTCAATCTTATTTTTTTTTAAAGTGTTTTTTTTATCACAAGATATCCAGATGAAAAAAAATATAATCATTAATATTTTTTTTGTGTGCTTTGGCAAAGAAATTGACATAAGTTTATTTTATTTTTGTAATACAAATATAATATACTTTCGAGCTAATTTTGTTAAATGAAAAAATCTGAAACAGTAAAATTTATAGTAGATTGGATAAAAAATTATAATGAGACTAATAATATAAACGGATTAGTTGTTGGAGTCTCTGGAGGTATTGACTCTGCATTAACATCTACCCTATGTGGCTTATCAGGAATAAAAACATTATGCCTTAATATGCCAATCAAACAAAAGGAAGAACAATATCTTCGTGCTGAAAAACATATTCAATGGTTAAAGAAAAAATTTGTTAATGTAGAATCTATTGATATTGACTTAACCAAAGTTTTTAATCAATTTAAGTTATCGATTGGAAATAGCTCATCGATGAATGAATTAGCATTGGCAAATACAAGATCTAGAATAAGGATGATTACTTTATATTATTATGCAACGATTAATAGCTCAATAGTTGTGGGAACAGGAAATAAGGTTGAAGATTTTGGAGTTGGATTTTATACAAAATATGGTGATGGTGGTGTTGATATTAGTCCCATTGCTGATTTAATGAAAAGCGAAGTATTTGAAATTTCAAAAGAACTAAATATAAATAATGAGATTTTAGAAGCGAAACCAACTGACGGATTGTGGGATGACGACAGATCAGATGAAGACCAAATAGGTGCAACTTATAATGATCTTGAAAAAGTGATGATTAGTTTAGAAAAAGGTATGAATCCAGATGAATTTAACGCTGAAATGAAAGAAAAATATACTATTTACTTGAAACACCACCTCGCAAATAAACACAAAATGGCTGGTATTCCTGTGTGTAAAATTCCAAATGAGTTGAAATCATAATACTCTATTTAATTTATCTGATAATAATTTCTTGAGTTTTGAGTAATTGACCACCTCTTCAAGGCTACTATTATTAATTTGATTGGTATTAGCTTGTTCTTTGAATTCATCCACTTTTTTGTCGATTAAATAACATCTGAAATTCAAAATTGTTTCAATAGTTAGTTGTGCCAGGGTATCTTTTTTAGATTTAGGATATATATTATTTTTTTTCCAATCATGTAAAAAGTATTTTTCATTATCCATAACTAAATTGGCAATTACCTGCTGTTGCTGCTCACTTAAGTCGTTCAAAAATTTATCCACAACAATTTCCTTATTTTCATTAAAAGATTCAATTATTTGATAATATATATTTTTAAAATCCTCATTTGAAAACTCCATTTCATCAGTATGTAGATCCATATATATTTTTTCAAAAACTTTTACAGATCTATTTTTAATTTTTATATCAGTGTGTCCATCACTATTTTCTATAAAAACCTCTTCTTTATAGTCTATTGAATCATTGCCATATAATACTAATATTTCGATTATTTTTCTCTCAAGCTCATATAGCTCGTCAACTTGATTTTTGTCTTTATCAGATTTTATTATGCTAATTGACTCATATTCCTTCGTTTGGGTTTTATTTAAATTATTAAAATCTTTTTTGGTAATTTGAGCAAGAGTGCTGTACAAAACCTGCTCACTTATGTCCATTATGGAAGAACATTCCTTGATATACAATTCACGTTTAATTTGATCTGATATTTTTGAAATACTTTCAACCATATCACGAATTACACTAGCTTTTTTTACAGGGTCATTTTGAGTATCTGCTAATAATAAAGATGCTTTATATACTATAAAATCTTTAGAATTTTCAAGTAAATATGATGTGACTTCTTTTAAACTTCTTTCTGAAACAAATGAATCTGGATCTTCATTTTCAGGAAGATTACAAATCTTTACATTCATTCCTTGACCTAAAATCAAATCAATTCCTCTTAAAGCAGCTCGGGATCCAGCAGCATCTCCATCAAACACAACTGTGATATTTTTTGTTAATCTATTGATTAACCTAATTTGATTTTCGGTAAGGGCAGTACCAGATGAAGCAACCACATTTGAAATTCCACATTGATGCATTTTAATAACATCAGTATATCCTTCAACTAAAAAGCAATTATCGTTTTTAACAATAGATTTCTTGCCTTCAAATATTCCATATAAAACTTTACTTTTTTGATAAATTAAACTTTCAGGTGAATTTATATACTTAGCAAGATTTTTTGAAGAGCCCAAAATTCTACCTCCAAAACCCAAAATTCGACCAGACATACTTTTAATTGGAAATATAACTCTGCCTCTAAACCTATCTATATTTTCAGAATCTTTAACAATTGTCAATCCTGTTTTTTCTAAAAAATTTAACCTGTAACCTGCATCTAAAGCAACTTTAGAAAAATCATCTTTAATTTTTACAGAATAACCAATCTCAAATTTTTCAATTGTATCCTTTTTAAACTTTCTTTCTTTTAAATAGCTTAATGCAATTGTTTTACCCTCATCTTTAAAAAGGTTCTTTTTAAAATAATTTTTTGCAAAATCCGAGACTAGAAATAAGCTTTCCTTTTCATTATCTTCAGAAATTTGCTCTGGCGTTCTTTCAGTTTCTTCAACTTCAATATTATATTTACTAGCAATATATTTTATGGCCTCTGGATAGGTGTACTGTTCATGCTCCATTAAAAAAGTTATAGCGGTACCACCTTTTCCACTTGAAAAGTCTTTCCAAATTTGTTTTGCAGGAGAAACCATAAAACTTGGAGTTCTCTCATCTGTAAAAGGACTTAAGCCTTTATAATTTGAACCTGATTTTTTTAGTTGAACAAAATCTCCGATTATCTCTTCCACCTGAGCAGTTTCAAAAACTTTTTCTATGGTTCTTTTAGAAATCAAAATAAAATTTATTTGGACCAAACAATTTAAGGAATTATTATTTATTTATTGTAAATAAAATAATCAGTTTTATGACTTATTTGCAAGTTGACCACATGCAGCATCAATATCCTGACCCCTCGATTTTCTTATTGTCGCTTTGATCTTATGTGATTCAAGAATTTTAATGTATTTATTCAATACATGTACTGGTGCTTGAACAAAATTTGGATCATCAATATTATTATATTGAATTAAATTAACCTTACTTGGGGTTTTTTTACAGAATTTTACTAGAGCTAAAATATCATTATCACTATCATTAATACCTTTCCACACAACATATTCATATGTTATTATTTTTTTTGTCTTCTTATACCAATAACTTAGAGATTCCTCCAGTTCTTTTAGATTCATCATTTCATTAAAGGGCATTATTGAAGTTCTTTTTTCATTTATCGCTGAATGAAGAGAAACTGCTAGTTTAAACTTAACTTCTTGATCAGCTATTTTTTTTATTATTTTAGGAACACCTGAGGTTGAAACGACAATTCTTTTTTGAGACATTCCTAATCCAGACTTAGAGGTTATTTTTTCAATGGATTTTAAAACATTATTGTAATTCATCAATGGTTCACCCATCCCCATAAAAACAATATTTGTTAATGGCCTTTTAAAATAATCTTCACTTTGTTTGCGAATCAAAACTACTTGATCATATATTTCATCAGGATTTAAATTTCTCATTCTTTTAAGTTTTGCAGTTGCGCAAAACTTACAGTTAAGACTACAGCCAACCTGAGATGAAACACATGCAGTGATCCTATCTTTATTTGGGATTAATACGCATTCGACGATGTACCCATCATAAAGCTCAATTGCATTCTTTATTGTACCATCAGCACTTTTTTGTGTGCGATGTACCTTAATACAATTGATAACAAAATTTTCTTTAAGAAATTTAATCAGATTTGTAGGAATATTAGACATTTCATCAAAACCCTGAACTGATTTGTTCCAAATCCAGTGTAAAATTTGTTTTGCTCTGAAAGGTTTGAATGAGTTTGATATTAAAATTTCTTTTAACCCTTCCTCATTAAATGCTCTGATATCCTTTTTGGAAGTCAAAATATTTAAATAATTAGCATTGAATCACCATAGCTAAAGAAATTATATTTTTCCTTAATTCCCTCTTCATATGCTTTCATTATAAAATCATTTCCTAAAAATGCTGAGGTCATCATAAGTAAAGTTGATTTGGGCATATGAAAATTTGTAATCATTGAATTGGCAATAGAAAAGTCATATGGTGGAAAAATGAATTTATTTGTCCATCCGTCAAACTTATTTAGTGTACCCATTGACGACACGGAGCTTTCGATGGATCTCATTACAGTTGTTCCGACAGCACATATTCTTCTCTTACGGCTTAATCCTTTGTTAATCATATCTGCAGATTCTTGCTCGATAATTACTCTTTCACTATCCATTTTATGTTTTGATAAATCCTCAACTTCAACCGGGTAAAATGAACCTAAACCTACATGTAACGTAACCTCTGATAATTTTACTCCCTTTATTTCCAATTTTTTCAGAAGATGTCTTGAAAAATGTAAACCGGCTGTTGGCGCAGCTACAGCTCCTTCATGTTTTGCATAAATAGTTTGATATCTTTCCTTGTCTTCAGGCTCAACCTTCCTATTGATATATTTTGGTAAAGGAGTTTCACCTAAATCAAGTAATAACTTCCTAAAATCAGCATAATTAACATCACACAAAAATCTAAGAGTCCTACCCCTTGATGTTGTATTATCAATTACTTCTGCCACGAGCATATTATCATTTCCAAAATACAACTTATTTCCGATTCTAATTTTTCTAGCTGGATCAACCAATACATCCCATAATCTCTGTTCGGCATTGAGTTCACGGAGTAAAAAAACTTCAATTCTGGCTCCAGTTTTTTCTTTATTTCCATATAAACGTGCTGGAAATACTTTTGTGTTGTTTAAGACTATTACATCATTCTCATCGAAATATTCTATCATATCCTTAAACTGTCTATGTTGAATTGAATAGTCTTTTCTGTCTATTACCATTAATCTAGCCTCATCTCGGTTTTTATTTGGATATTCAGCAACTAATTCCTTTGGAAATTCGTAATTGAAATCTGAAAGTTTCATTCTCATATTAAAGGGGGTTTGAAAGCTGCAAATATACAATGTGGAAATAGGGGATGTCAAGTAATTTGACAAAATTATTCAGAAAATATAGCTATTCTTTCTAAATCTAACCAAAATGATTTGTAGGATTTACTTACAACTGCAGGATCTTTTATTATAACTTTTACTTTAGTCGCTAAACAAGCAAATGACATTGCCATTCTATGATCATCATAGGTTTCTATTACTACATTAGATTTTAAAAACTCAACATTATCAAAAGAAATTGAATCATCAGTAATTTTAACTTTTAAATTAAACTTACTTAACTCGTTCTTTAATGCTTGAAGTCTGTCAGTCTCTTTAATTTTTAATGTATGCAGACCGGTTAAATTACATTTAATGCCAAGACCCAAACAAGTAATACATATTGTTTGAGCTAAATCAGGATTTGAAGTTAAATCAAATGAAAAATTTTGAGTTTGTGATTCAATTTTTTTTAGAATAAGTAGATCATCCAAATATATTGTTTTAACCCCAAAGGATTTATAAATTTCTGCAACTTTAGAATCCCCTTGTAAACTATTTAAAGTAAATTTTGAAAGCTTCAAACTATAACCAATTTCTGCTAATGCGACTACTGAATAAAAATAAGAAGCTGAAGACCAGTCAGACTCAACATAATGTTTTTTTGGATCAATTTTCTGAAGTTCACTAATGGTAATATGATTTTCAGTTGAGTTGATTTTAACGCCTATTTTTTTTAGTATAAGAATGGTCATATCAATATATGGCCTGGAGGTTTCCCTTCCTTTTAATTCTATTTTTAATCCTCCGGAAATCTTAGGAGCTATTAATAATAAAGATGATATATATTGACTACTTGTTGAGGAATCTACAATTAGGTTCTTACTGAACAATTTGGATGGTTTAATCAAAAGAGGTGGATAACCTTGCTTATCTAAATAATGAATTGAGGCTCCAATTTGACGAAGAGAATCCACCAGTATTTTAATCGGTCTATTATGCATTCTTTGTGAACCTCTTAATTCTATCTCTTTTTCTGTAGTTAATGAAAAGTATGAGGTTAAAAATCTCATAGCAGTTCCAGCATGACCGATATCAATAATACTTGATTTAGAATTTAGAGCATTAAGTAAATAATTTGTATCATCAGAATTTGATATATTTTCCAGAGACAAATTTTTGAAAAGTGAGCTTAAAATTAATAATCTATTAGATTCACTTTTCGATCCAGGAATTTCAATATGAGTATCTTTAAGTCTAAAACTCTTCAATGAAAGATTCATTAGTCAAGTTTTTGATTTGAATGATGTCTATCATGATCGCGTTTTGCTTTCATATTTAGTCTGTTGTCAAACGATGTTTGAAGGTCAACTCCTGTTTGATTCGCAAGACATAACAAAACGAATAAAACATCCGAAAGTTCAGCAGCTAAATCAACTTCTTTGTCGGATTCTTTAAAACTTTGTTCTCCATATTTACGGGAGATTATACGAGCAACTTCACCAACTTCTTCAGTAAGTTGTGCCATATTTGTCAATTCATTAAAATATCTTACCCCGTGTTTTTTTATCCAATTATCAACTTTTAACTGTAAATTTTTTATTTCCATTTTATGAATTTTTTTTAGCTGTTTTTTAAAGCCTCATCAATCATTGAAATACAATAATTTATATGGCTCTTGATGGCATTATCAGAATATTTTTTTACAGCCCTTTTTAAATCTTTTTTTAGATCTAATAAAGAGCCCATTGTTATTGATCTAATATCAGAAACATTAACGTTTACATTTGTTATATAATCCTCCCATCCGGATCTAAATTCTTGATCATTTTTCATAATATATGTTAATCTTGAAATATAGCTTCTTTGTAAATTTCTTCTGTAAATATCAATAGTTTTAGTCCCTTTCAATTCAGACCAAATTCCTCTTTTTAGATCATTCATCATTTCATTTAAAGAATATGAGTTTAAGCCGTTTAATGCTTCATTTTCAATCATTCTTGCCATTCTTCCAAAGTCTAGAATTCTATTTAGATAACTTGATTGTAATGATCTAATTCTCTCGGTAGTTCCTGCATATTCAATTTTATTTAAAATTTCTTTGTTTATCATCCATGTAGGAGTTTCAAATAACTTTTCATTAAGAAATTTTAAACATTCTTTTTGATGATTTTTATCTACATGTGTATATACTGCTCCGTCTTGATCAGAGGTTTTATAATACTGATATACTCCACCAATATTGGTAGTTACATGTCCCATATATCTGCGGAATTGATTTAGAACTTGCGAATACATGTATTCCAACTCGTCATAGTTCTCACCATCTTTAGTTGTCCATTGCATTAAGTTCGGAACAATTCTCCTGAGATTTTTTATTCCATAAGCACTTGCTTTAATTGCATTATCACCTAGATCCTCCGTTTGTGAACTTGGATCAATACCGCCACTTGGTCCAAATCTGTACATTAAATCATCTTCCTTTTCAATAATCCATTTTTTTAAAATATCTTTTTCTTCTTCTTCTGTAACATCAAGAATAGGTTTGTATCCCCACATTACCGAAAATTTATCATAAATACCAACATTTGGAGAATCCCAGTGAGATGGCATTAAAACTACTCCTTTATCTTCTGGCTGAGCAACATAATTAAATCGTGCATAGTCCATAACAGAGGGTGCAGTTCCATATTTTTTTGTGAAAGTTGCTGACCTGAGTGAATCAACAGGAAAGGCACTACTACTACCCATATTATGTGGAAGACCAATTGTATGTCCTACCTCATGTGCAGAAACAAATCGAATCAACTCTCCCATTAATTCATCTTTAAACTCGGTACTTCTTGCATCTGGATCTACAGCTGATGTCTGAATAAAATACCAATTTCTAAGCAATTTCATTACATTATGATACCAATTAATATCTGATTCAATTATTTCTCCAGATCTTGGATCACTAACATGGGGTCCGTTTGCATTTAAAGTAGGTGAAGCTAAATATCTCACAACAGAATATCTAATATCTTCTGGGCTCCAATCAGGATCCTCCTCCTTAGATGGAGGGTCTTTTGCTATAATTGCATTTTTGAAGCCAGCAGCTTCAAAGGCTGCTTGCCAATCTTCAATTCCCTGTTTTAAATATTTTCTCCACTTTTTTGGAGTTGCTCTATCCACATAATATACGATAGGTTTTTTTGGTTCAACCAACTCTCCTCTTTTATATTTTTCAATATCTTCATCTTTAATTTCTAATCTCCATCTATCTAGATATCTAATAGTCTCTGCTTCTTGATTATCGATTCCATAATCTGTTTGACTTGTTGTAAACCATCCAACTCTTTCATCATAATACCTCCTCTTCATTGGCTCCTTAGGTAAAAGAATCATTGAATTATTTAAAACCATAGAAATCTGACCATTTTTTGCCTCAGAGGATTTATATGTTTTAATGTGTTTTGCCTCAATATTCATAGGAAAACTTCTTATTGATTCAATAAATGAAAGTTTAGAATCTAAACCTGTAATTTTATTTCTCTTTCTACTAAATTGCGGATATCCAAATGATTTGACATCATTTTTGTATAAACTAGTAACATCTATGACTAATGAATTTTTATCCTTATTGATAACCTCTATTTTAAAACTTGCAATTATTGGTTCAAAATTGGCATTAGAAACTGCCTCCTTTATAGGAAGAGAATCAGATGCATAATTCAAGTATGAAATTTCCTTTAATAAAATATTTTCATTGAATCTCTGCCAACTTAAAACCTGTTCACTCATTTTATGACGATTAATAGGAATTTCTTTTGAAAGATTTACAACTCTAGTAACCATTAACATATCTCTACCTAAGAGAGTATCGTTAATTTCATAGTAATATTTGTCATCAACTTTGTGAACATCAAATAAACCATTGTCGGTTATCGCATCTTCATTAATTAAATCTGAATAAACTTTTTCTTTTTTCTCCTTTTTGTCTGAGCTATCATCCTTTGATTTTTTTTCATCATTTTGTGAAAATGTCAATAGACTCATCAAAAAAATGCTAATAAAAAAGGTAGTATTTTTGGTTTTAGTATAAGTTTTCATAAGTGTTTAGTTTTCTAAGATTATTGTTACCGGACCATCATTAATCAAATTAATTTTCATGTCAGCACCAAATTTTCCTGTCTTAATTTTTGTATTTATATATGTTTGTAATTCTTTTATAAAACTATTATAAATTTTAATAGCATTTTCTGGTTTGGCAGCTTTAATAAAGCTTGGGCGATTTCCTTTTTTTGTGTCTGCATACAAAGTAAATTGACTAGCCAATAAAATTTCTCCATTTATATCATTTATATTTTTATTCATTTTCCCAAATTCATCATTGAAAATTCTAAGTTTTGAAACTTTACTTGCTATTTTGTTCAAAAAACTTTCATTATCATTTCCAGAAATTCCAATGAGTATTACCATTCCGTATCCAATCGAAGAATATGTCTTTTTATCAATTGTTAAATTTGATTCTATTACCCTTTGAATAACTAATTTCAATTTATCTATGTTTTAAATTATCATCATTTATTATTTGAATATAGCTATCATACCTAGATTTTGAAATTTCTCCAGACTTTACTTTTTCTTTTACATAGCATTTAGGCTCGTTTAAATGTATACAATTATTAAACTTACAATTTGATTTAACATTAAAAAATTCAGGAAAAAAATTACTAATCTCATCTATATTATAATTCACTAATCCAAATCCTTTTATCCCTGGCGTATCTATAAGTTTAATATTATTATCAAGATCATAAAGTTCCGCATAAGTAGTTGTATGCTTACCTTGTGAATATTGATCAGAAATATTACCTACTTTTAAATTTAAAGCACCATCTATTGCATTAATTATTGATGTTTTACCAACACCGGAATGTCCTCCTAACATTATAGTTTTATTTGATATTTTCTTCTCCAATTCTTTAATACCTTTACCTGAATTTGCGCATGTTTTAATTGTTTCATAACCAATACTATCATAAATATTAATCAGGGAATTTAACGATTCTCCATCTGCTTCATCATATAAATCGCACTTATTAAAAACTATCAGGGTTTTGATTGAATACGCTTCTGCACTTACTAAAAATCTATCAATAAAACTAGTAGTTGTAATAGGATTTTTTAAAGTAATAACTAGTAAAAGAAGATCTATATTTGATGCTAAAATATGTGTCTGCTTTGATAGATTAACAGACTTTCTTAAAATATAGTTTCTTCTTTCAAATATTTTTTTAATGATACCAACTTCTTGCTGATCGTGGTCTTCAACATCAAATTCAACAAAATCTCCAACTACCACTGGGTTTGTACTATTTATATTTTCCAGTCTAAGTTTCCCTTTAATCTTACAATCAAATGTGTCTCCGGTTTTTGATTTAACCGTGTACCATGAACCTGTTGATTTGTAGACTAATCCTTTCAAATATGTTTAATTTTTTAATATTTTTTCTTGGTGATTTATTGATTCTTGATGAATTGCCTTAAAAACTTTTAAAATAAATTCTTCACTTAAGTTTTTTTCATCACCCTCTAAAATCATTTTCCCTAAAATTTCATTCCATCTTTTAGACTGAAATACAGCAACATTGTTTTTTTTCTTTAAAAGACCAATTTTTTCTGCAACTTTCATTCTATTGCCCAAGATATTGATTAATTGATTGTCATGAACATTAATCTGTGCTCTTAAATTATCTAAATTATCTAAGTATGCTTCATCATCATTTGTGACACGTCTGATTGTAAGATTTTTAGTCAATTCTTTTAACTTTTCAGGGGTTATTTGCTGTTTGGCGTCACTCCATGCATTATCAGGATCATTATGTGATTCAATCATCAATCCATCATAATTTAAGTCTAGTGCAGTTTGACATAAATCAAAAATAAGATCTCTTCTTCCAGCTATGTGAGAGGGGTCCAGAATCAATGGCAAATCTGGAAGTCTTCTTTGAAGATCAATAGCAATTTGCCACTCTGGATTATTTCTATATTTTGTTTTTTCATATGTTGAAAACCCTCTGTGTATTGCACCAATATTTTTAATATTTGAAGAAAAAAATCTTTCGATTGCTCCCAACCATAAAGACAAATCAGGGTTTACAGGGTTTTTAATTAGAACAATTTTTTCAGTACCTCGAAGTGCTTCCGCGATTTCTTGAACAATAAACGGGCTTACAGTTGTCCTTGCTCCAATCCACAAAACATCAATTTCATTTTTAAGTGCTAAGTCAACATGGTTAGCATTAGCAACCTCGGTAGTAGTAAGAATTCCTGTCTCTTTTTTTACTTTTTTCATCCACTGTAATGCTAAAGATCCAACACCTTCAAAATTTCCAGGTCTTGTTCTTGGCTTCCAAATACCTGCTCTATAAACTATTGTATCAGAATCTTTAAGCTGGTGGGCAATATCTAAAACTTGATTCTCGGTTTCGGCACTACATGGTCCTGCAATTAAAATTGGATGTGAAAGATTCATATCATCCAACCATTTTCTTAAATTTTTACTATTCTTCATATTCTAATTTATTCCTTTTAAAATTGCTTTTATATAATTAGTTGACTTTAATTGAGATTCAACTTCATCGAACCTATCTTTTTTAATCAAAGAATTTATATGTGCTAAATTTTTAATGTAATCATCTAATGATTTAATAATATGTTTTTTATTATCCTCAAAAATATCTGTCCACATTTCAGGTGAACTTTTTGCTAATCTAACTGTTGATTCAAAACCACTCCCAGCCATATCAAAAATATTCTTTTCATTTTTTTCTTCATCCATCACGGTTTTACCTAACATGAAAGAACTTATATGGGATAAATGTGAAACGTAAGCAATATGCTTATCATGAGAGTCAGAGCCCATATAGCCAATTTTCATTTTCATTAAGTTGAATATTTTTAGTCCAAGCCCAAGTATTGATTTATCTGTTTTATCCTTATCACATATAATTATATTTTTTCCTTCGAATAAGCCTTCATGAGCAGCTTCGGGTCCTGAAAATTCTGTTCCAGCGATAGGGTGAGTGGCTAGAAAATTTTGACGATTAGGATGATCTTTTACAATTTGGCAAATACTTTTTTTTGTGGAACCAAAATCTATAACTAAGCTGTTATTATTCACAGATTTTAAAACAATAGGTAGAATATTTAGTATGGATTTAACAGGGACTGAGATTACAATAATATCTGGATTATTTATTTTTGAAACTGTAGATGTTTCATCGATTAATTTTAACTCAAGAGCTTTTTGAAGGTGAATTTCTGACTTGTCTATTCCAATGATTGTAGATTTTGGAAATAACTTTCTTATATCAATGGCAAAGCTGCCACCAATAAGACCAACACCAATCACATAAATTTTCTTTTTCATAATCTTGAAATTGCTTTTTTAATATTGTTTTCAGAATTGCAGAGTGAAATCCTTACATATCCTTCACCATTTGATCCAAAAATACTACCAGGTGCAATAAAAATACCTTTTTCATTTAAAAGACTATCCACATAATCTTTAGAGGTTTTATTACTTTTAATCTTGGCCCAAACAAACATCCCCGATGAAGATCTTGAAAAATCACAATTTAATTTATCAGCTAATTCCCATACTAATTTTCTTCTTTTTGAATATTCCAAGTTCAAGTTTTTAAACCAATCCTTTGATTGACTTAATGCTGAGACAGCACCCATTTGTAAAGGAAAAAACATGCCTGAATCAACATTACTTTTTACCTTTAAAATATTTGAAATGTACTCAGTATTTGCTACAGCAAAGCCTAATCTCCATCCGGCCATATTAAAACTTTTACTTAAAGAATTTAACTCAATACAAATATCTCTCGCTCCGTTAACATTCATAATGCTTAATGGATTATCATTTAAAATGAAACTATATGGATTATCATTTACAATTAAAATATTATTGGACCTAGCAAAATTTATAATTTCAGAAAAATACTCATGGGATGCTACTGCACCTGTTGGCATATGAGGATAATTAATCCACATTATCTTAACACATGATAAATCAAGCTTAGTTAATTGCTCCAAGTCAGGTAACCAGTTGTTTTTTTCATTTAAATCATAATATATAATTTCATTTCCAACCAACTTTGTTATTGATGAATATGTTGGATATCCTGGATTTGGTATTAATACTTTATCCTTTTCAGAAAGAAAAGACATTGAAATATGAAAAATCCCCTCCTTACTTCCAATCAATGGTAAAATTTCAGATTGATAATTTAAATCACAATTATAATGTAACTTATAAAAATTTGATATTTCCTTTCTAAATGTTTCAACTCCATTATAACTTTGATATTTATGCGCTCCAGCTACATTTAACGAATCTTTTAATTTTTTTATTACCGGAGCAGGAGGAGATAAATCTGGACTACCAATTCCAAGATTGATAACATCTTCTCCAGAGTCTATTAAAGACTTTACCTCTCTGAGTTTGGAGGAAAAATAGTACTCACTTAATCCTTCTATTTTTTTTGAAAATTCAATCATCTTTCGAGTTTTTGTATTCACCTAGCACTTTAAAATCTTTAGCCATAATTTCTATTACAGATTTAGCCTTAAAATAATCTTCTAATTCATCAAAAGTGACATCAACAAAAAATGAGTATCTCCATGGAGTTTGAATCTTAGGCATTGATTGAATCTTAGTCAAATTTAACTTACAATCACTTAAAACATTTAAAATAGCCGCCAAGCTTCCCCTTTTATGATCCAATTCAAATTTTACTGATGCTTTATTAAAATTTATGTTTTTAATTGGAGCTTTTTTTTGAAGAATAAAAAATCTTGTTTGATTTTTTTTTATAGTTTGAATGTTATAATTTATAATATCCAGCTCATAAATTTTTGAAGCTAAATCACTTGCAATTGCACCTAAACCCTTTATTTTATTTTCAGAAATTTTCTTTGCTACCTGAGCTGTATCCTTATCCTCAATTAAAACAATATCAGCATTATCTTTAAAAAAATCTCTACATTGAAGAAGAGCCATAGGATGAGACCGAACTTCTTTTATATTTTGAATTGATTGGCCTTTTAAGGCGATCAAATTATGTGTTATTTGAAGATAATATTCACCAACAATATTTACTTCATATTCATCAATCAATGCATAATTAGGAATAATAGATCCAGCAGTAGAATTTTCTATTGCCATTATAGCATAATCTATTTTATCATTAAATAAATTTGAAATCAATTCTTCAAAGGAAAGATATTCAATAAGAGTAAAATCTTCTTCAAAATAGTTATTTGCAACTATGTGATGAAATGAACCCTTTATTCCCTGTATACCTATATTTTTTTTCATAAAAAAAAAGTCTCGAAATTTCGAGACCATAAATAATTCTGATTAGTTATATTACAACAGCCTTCTACATCCTTTTTAAATAAAAGAAGTAATAGAAGTTAAAGTTGTAGTTAAAAAATAGCATTTTTAAATATTAATCTATCTAATGTAAATAATATTTATTAAAAAAAGAAAAATTAACTAAAGAATGTAATCTGTAGATATAAAGTTAGAATTATCAGAACTTAACAAATCCTTGATTATCTTATTGTTTTCATTATTATCCTTTGAGGCAACAAACGTACGAATTGAAAATGATCTTAGTGCATCATGAACACTTAATGTACTAAAAGCAGAATCTTTTCTTCCAGTAAATGGATAAATATCGGGGCCCCTTTGACATGAACTATTTATGTTAACCCTACAAACTAAATTTACAAGGGTATCAATTAGGGGGCCTAGTTTCTTTGATTCCTTTCCAAAAACACTTACCTGTTGTCCGTAATTTGATTCTGCCATGTCATCAAGTGGTTCATTAATATCTTTAAATGATATTATCGGAATCACAGGTCCAAACTGCTCCTCTTTGTAAACACTCATGTTTTTTGTAACTGGGTATAAAATAGCAGGATATACATAATTTTCACACTGAATTCCCCCTTTGGGATTTACTATCTTAGCTCCTTTCTGTTTTGCATCAGTAATTAGTGATTGTATATATTCTGGTTTATTTGGTTCTGGCAGCGGAGTTAACTTAACGTTTTCATCCCACGGATTTCCGTATTTTAGTTCATCAACTGCCTTAGAAAATCTTTTGAGAAATTCATCTCTTATTTCATCATGGACATAAATTATTTTCAGAGCTGTACATCTTTGTCCGTTATAAGAAAGAGAGCCATTTATGCATTCTTTAATTGTTAAGTCTAAGTCAGCATCTGGTAAAATAATCGCTGGATTTTTTGCCTCAAGACCCAGGACTAATCTTAATCTGTTTTTCTTTGGATGAGATTCTTGTAAAGAATTTGCTGACGAACTATGTCCAATTAGTGCCAAAACATTTACTTTACCAGACTCCATGATAGGGGTTGCTAAAATTCTACCTCTTCCAAATAAAATATTTACTACTCCTGGTGGGAAATGTTTTTTAAAAGCTTCCATTAATGGAGAAATTAATAGCACACCGTGTTTGGCTGGCTTAAAAATTACTGTATTACCCATGATTAAAGCTGGTATTAATAGACAAAATGTCTCATTCAAAGGATAATTATATGGTCCTAAACAAAGAACCACGCCTAGTGGCCCCCTTCGAATATGTGCATTGATACCACTATGCTTTTGAAATTTAGCAGAATCTCTATCAATTTTCTTGTAAGCTTCAATTGTATCGTATATATAATCTACTGTCCTATCAAATTCTTTTTGGCAATCAGTATAGTTTTTTCCAATCTCCCACATTAATAACTTTACAACTGTATCTCTTTTTTGCTTCATTTCTTCCACAAATTTTT
>CACLPI010000016.1 GCA_902608795.1 uncultured Bacteroidota bacterium | reverse complement strand
TATTTGGTCCGTTAAACCTGTGTCATATAGTCTTTGAGTTTTTGAAGAATCGATTTGGACAAACGACAAATCAATATTCGTACCTTTCAATTTATATCCCACACCTATGGAAAAACTTTTTATAGATTGGTCAATACTATCATCTAAATATGGACTATCTTGAAACATATAACCACCCCTAAAACTTAATTTATCTGAGAGAATCTCAGCTCCGAATCTGTATGTATTTATCTCTTTCAATCTTAGTGAAATTTCTTGGTTAAGATTATTGAAGTGGAAATCATTTTGGGGTTTGAATTTCATTGAGCTATAGTCTTTACGAGAATAATCAAAGCTTATTAATCCAAAATTTTTAAAAACAAATGCCGTGCTAGCTGTTAAATTCGAAGGAGTTACTAACGTATAATCTTCATATATGTTAATGGCATTAGGATTTGTGATAAGTAAAGAAATATTTTCTTCCTCATCAATAATAGAGGTCTCAAGATATTGACTGGTTTCTTCAGAAATTGTAAACCAAGTTGGAGTACTGTAGGAAATACCAAGCCTGAAGACTTCAGAAATTTTACTAATCATTCCAAGCTGAGCTGAAAATCCTTCACCAAATGTCGAAAGTCTATTTTCAAAATATATTCCATTAACCCTGAATTGTCCTGTTTCCCCGTTTGAATTCGTTTCGTTTAGGATAGTGTAGTTATCATAGTCAATGAAATGGCTGTTAATGTTAATACCAAAATATAGGTTATCATTGTATTGAAACCCAGCATTGAAAGAAACCTTTCCGTTATATCCTCTTGAAATCGATCTGTAGTTTTGAGAATATACTCCAGACGGAACATTAGAATAATATGAGCTGTTATCATCAGTAAATTCATCAGGTTCAACTATAAAAGATTCATAACCTAAAAATGCTTGCTGATGAGCATACCCATATGTGTTTCCAATATCAACATATGCATCTGTGATAGTTTCATTTTCAAATGCAGATATCTGATCTAGTCTGAGCCCTTGAGCATTATTTAAAAAATAACTATCAACAGAGTTATTATTAGAGACATTAAACAGAGAAAATTCATCAAAATTATTTTTTGATTGATTGTATGCAACACCAAATGTTATTTTCTTCCATTTCTGATCTTTATCTAAATTTTTAAAATTAATAACACCTCCGATTTGATTTAATGTAAAATTATTCTTGTCATAGCTATTGGATGTATTTAATAAATTGGCTTGACCAGATTTGTTATCAGATCCAAAGCTAAGTGAAAAATGACCTCCACTGTTAAAAATTACTGAACCTGCAGGATTTATAGCAACTGCACTCAAATCTCCACCTAAAGCCCCAAAAGCCCCACTCATTGAGTTAAATCTAGCAGTTCCTTGATAAGAATCACTTGAGTAATTTAAGGCATCACTTATATTTTGCGAATTAACAACAGAATATGTTGTAAGTATTATAACTAAAAGGGATTTTAACTTACTTCTCATAATAATATATTTTTAAGGTTATCTTCCAGACTTACCACCTCTTGACGATGTTCCACCACCAGAAAAACCTCCACTTCTAGATGATGAGGAGCTCGACGAAGGACTGTAACTAGGTCTAGAAAAATTACCTCCAGAGGAAGATCCTGAGGGTTTATAATTGCTATTACTGGGCCTGGAATAGTTACTAGGTCTAGAATAATTACTACTCGGCTTTGAATTATTGTAATTTCCGTTACTGTTATACGAAGGTTTAGATAAATTATTTGATGAACCCATAGAATTGATTGGCTTATTATACATGCTTGGATTTACCCTTGCCGAGCTGTTAATTCTATCAATCCGTGACAATCTATCACTTAGGCTGGTAGAGCTTGATCTGTTAAATCTGTTTCTAATATTGGTATTGGAAAAATTATCAATTCTTGACGAAATAAGGTTTCTTGAACCTCTTCTACCACTTACATAGGCAATATTTGAATTGTAATTTCCATAATAGGGATAAGAATTATACCAAGAGTTATAGGGTCTCCACCATGGATAATATCCGTATGGATATCCATATCCATATCCATAATGGTAGGAATTATAGTATCCCCAAAAAGGATTGAAGGGGTCATACATGCCACCATAAAAAGGGAAAGGTCTTGACCAATAGTTGTTGTATCCATATCCCCAAGTGCTGAGACTGCCGTATCCAAAACCATAATTCCACATCCAATTAGGATACCTCCATCTTGACCAAAAACCATCATGGTGCTGAGAGTGAATATTAATAACTACCGAGTCTTTGTAATCACCCCAAGGACCATAACTTTCGGAAATTGAGTCATTATCGGAGGTTCTGTAATTTTCAACATCAGTAAATAGCTCACCGCTGTTTTCACTGTCAGAATACATTAGTGATTTTTCACTAAATGCAGATTGGTAGTAATCATTATTTTCTTTGTTATTTACATCTCGATTTTCAACAGTATAATTTTCAGAATTTTCATCATTTTGATAAATTCCATCATTGATGTAACCACTATATTGATATGATCCACACGATGAAACAAACAGGGAAATTAGTAAAAGATTGAATAATTTGTTTTCGAAATAAAGTTTTTTGTAATCCATATCTTTAATTTTAATTGTTGAACATTCTAAAATTAATTAGTTTTTTAATTTATATTTATGAAAAATCAATAGTTATGCCAAGTTACAAAAAATGGATAAAAAATTAATAAGCAGAAAAGAAGATTATTCCAAGTGGTATAACGAACTTGTTGTCAAAGCTGGTCTTGCTGAAAATTCAGCCGTTAGAGGATGTATGATTATCAAACCCTATGGATATGCTATATGGGAAAAAATGCAATCTCAACTGGACAAAATGTTCAAACAAACTGGTCATGAAAACGCATATTTTCCTCTTTTTGTCCCAAAAAGTTTATTTGAGGCAGAGGAAAAGAATGCTCAAGGTTTTGCCAAGGAATGTGCAATAGTTACGCACTACAGATTAGAAAATGATCCGGAAAATCATGGAAAACTTCGAATTGATCCAAGTGCAAAATTGGAGGAGGAATTAATAATTAGGCCTACAAGTGAAGCAATTATATGGAACACATATAAAAATTGGATTCAGTCTTACAGGGATTTGCCAATTTTAATAAATCAATGGGCCAATGTTGTTCGTTGGGAGATGAGAACTAGATTATTTTTGAGAACAGCAGAGTTTCTTTGGCAAGAAGGCCATACTGCTCATGAAACAAAAAATGAGGCAATAGATGAAACAATAACTATAAATAATCTTTATGCTGATTTTGCTGAAAAATTTATGTCAATGCCTGTTATAAAAGGTGTTAAATCTAAAAATGAAACATTTGCAGGAGCTGAAAAGACATATTGTATAGAGGCATTGATGCAAGATGGTAAAGCTTTGCAAGCTGGTACTTCTCATTTTCTTGGTCAAAATTTTGCAAAAGCCTTTGATGTAAAGTTTGCTGACAGAAATGGTAAATTAAATTATGTTTGGGCAACCTCATGGGGTGTTTCATCTAGATTAATGGGTGCTTTGATAATGACGCATAGTGACGACAGGGGATTGGTTTTACCTCCAAAACTAGCCCCTCATCAAGTAATTTTTGTTCCAGTCTATAAAAATGAAGAACAACTAAAATCAATTTCAGAGGTTGTTACAGATCTAAGGAATAAATTAAATAAAGTAGGAGTTAGCTCCAAATTTGATGACAGAGAAACTAAAAGACCAGGTGAAAAATTTGCTCAACATGAGATTCAAGGTGTTCCTGTCAGAATCACGATTGGACCCAAAGATCTAGAAAAAAATTCATTGGAGATATACAGAAGGGATACATCAGAAAAGGAATTTATTCAAATTAATGATTCTGTTAAGTATATTTTGCAATTGCTTGATCAAATTCAACATAATCTCTACAAAAAAGCTTTAAGTTTTAGAAATCATAATATCACCGAAGCTGATAATTTTGAAGATTTTAAAAACATTTTAGAAGTTAAGGGTGGTTTCATTTCAGCACATTGGGACGGGACCGATGAGACTGAGAACAAAATTAAGGAGTTGACAAAAGCTACAATAAGATGTATTCCCGAGGGAGTAAAAAGCACGGGACAATGTGTCTTTTCAGGAAAACCGTCTGAGCAAAGAGTCCTGTTTGCTAAAGCGTATTAGTAAATCACTTACATTTTTTATTCAAGAAGTTGTATCATTTAAAAATAGTTGTATTTTTGCACGCGCAACTATTGTAAAACAATAATTGGCCCGTTCGTCTATCGGCTAGGACGCCAGGTTTTCATCCTGGTAAGAGGGGTTCGATTCCCCTACGGGCTACAAAAATTAAAAATTATGGCAAATCATAAATCAGCTGTCAAAAGAATTAGGAATAGCGAAGTTAAAAAGCAAAGAAATAGATATCAGCACAAAACTGCTAGAACTGCTATGAAAAAATTCTTTGAAATTACTAAAAAGAAAGAGGCTGAGAAAGAGTTACCACAGTTAATCTCGATGATTGACAAGTTGGCAAAAAATAATATTATTCACGAAAACAAGGCTGCTAATCTTAAATCGAACTTTGTTAAGCATTCTGGGGGCTTAAAAAAATAGACCTTTTAAGGATATTTATAAGGATTACTATTTTCTTAGAGTCTCTAACATGAAAGATCTTGAAAATGATAAGGCTTTTTCACGGCTAATTGAGTTACCTCCTACGTTTACCCCTCTTTCAACGCAATACATAAATCCAATCTTTTGCATAATTGGTGAAGACATTGGAAAGTTATTATTTCAGTACTTTTTGCATTTGAGTCTATATAGATTATTCATAAAAAAATAAACAATAAACGCACAAGTTATTTATTTGTTAGCCATTCATTGAAATGAGAAATTCCTCATTACTAATAGTTTGTTTAAACCTATCGTTGATAAATTCCATTGCCTCAACAGGATTCATATCTGCAAGGTACTTTCTCATGACCCACATTCGCTGAACAGTTTTTTCATCTAACAGTAAATCATCTCTTCTTGTACTGGATGATGTAAGATCAATTGCTGGGAATATTCTTCTATTTGCGATATTTCTGTCAAGCTGTAACTCCATATTACCTGTTCCTTTAAATTCTTCAAATATAACTTCATCCATTTTAGATCCAGTTTCGGTAAGGGCTGTTGCAATAATTGAAAGAGAACCACCATTTTCTATATTCCTAGCAGCTCCAAAAAACCTTTTGGGTTTATGTAATGCATTTGCATCAACACCACCACTAAGGATTTTACCCGACGCGGGTTGTACAGTGTTATAGGCTCTTGCAAGCCTAGTAATTGAATCTAGTAAAATCACCACATCATAACCACATTCAACTAATCTTTTAGCCTTTTCAAGAACTATATTTGCAATTCTTACATGTTCATTTGCTTCTTTATCAAAAGTTGACGCGATTACTTCACCTTTAACATTTCTCTGCATATCAGTAACTTCTTCAGGTCTTTCATCAATCAATAGAATTAATTGATAAACCTCAGGATGGTTTGCAGCAATTGCATTAGCTACATCCTTTAACAGCATGGTTTTACCGGTTTTAGGCTGAGAAACGATCATACCTCTTTGCCCTTTTCCAATCGGAGAAAATAAATCGATAACTCTTGTAGAAATTGTATTATTTTTTTCGGAAAGATTAAATTTCTCTTCTGGAAATAGAGGAGTAAGATGTTCAAATGATACACGGTCTCTTACAATTTTTGGGTCAAGTCCGTTTATTTTATTTACCTGAATTAATGGAAAATATTTTTCACCCTCTTTTGGTGGTCTTACATTTCCAAGTACAGTATCTCCTTTCTTTAAACCAAATAATCTAATTTGTGATTGAGAAACATAAATATCATCAGGAGATGAAAGGTAGTGATAATCAGAGGATCTTAGAAAACCATAACCATCCTGCATTATATCTAGAACACCTTCACTTTCTATGATTGCATCAAATTCAAAATCAGGTTCTTTATATCTGTTTCTAGTATCTCTGTTACCGTTTGGCTCACCTTTCACTTTGCGATTTCTGTTATCTTTTTGATGATTATGTGTTTTTTTATCATTTCTTTCTTCATCAATGTTCTCAGATTTATCATTTTGATTATTTTTAACAGATTTTGATTTAGGGTTGAATTTAGGTTTTGTAAATGCTTTTTTTTCACCCTCTTTTTCTTGAGGGTTAGAGGCTTGATAGTCTAGAATTTTATAAACTAAATCTAATTTTTTTAGAGTTTTATATTTTGAGATTTTTAATTTTTCCGCAATCTCTTGTAACTCAGCTAGTTTTTTTTCTTTTAATTTTGATATTTCAAACATTTTTTTATTAAATTTTTTTGAAAATTAGCTCAAACGAGCAGTTGTTTATGTAGGAATATAATCTTTGGAGTCGGAATTTTAATATTGAAACAATCAATTCCGGTACAATTATACAACATTATTTTAAAATCACCTTAATTTTTTTTTATTTCTCTTAAATTTGTTTTTATAAATGTTAAAAGGTGATTCAAAGAATTCAGACTATTTATTTGTTGTTGACATCTGTTTTTTACTTTTGTTATTGGTTTTTTGGAATGAAATGGTATGTATATGGTTTTGAAATCCTCCAAAACAAGTTCAGTAAAGATTTTACTATAAATTCTCCCATTTTAGATTTAATCTTAAATATTACATCTTATATTCCTTTGTTAATTCTGATTCTTTGTATTATTTCAATTTTCAGCTATAAATTTAGAAGCAAGCAAATTTTAATTTGTAATATATCACTATACCTAAGTTTATTTATGTCTTTTTACACATTATTTTATTTTTATTTCACATTGGAAGGATTATTAACAATTATGCCATCCAAAACCCTAGAAGTTTTCATGTATACTGCAATGGTCAATCCCTTTGTTTGTAGTTATTTAATTTATTTAGCATTAAGGTCTATTATAAAAGATAATGAATTGGTTAAATCATTGGACAGGATTAGATAATCATCTGTTAAACTCGATAATTTCCAAATTTTCAATTTTTTTTCCATTTACTTCAAATCGGACCATAGTTCTTTTTTGATGAAAACCATGTTTTCCAATTGCTCCCGGATTTATATGAAGAAGATTGTATTTTTTATCATTAATTACTTTTAAAATGTGAGAATGTCCACATATAAATAAGTCTACACTTTCATATTTTAAATTCTCATAAATTCTTTTACTGTAACGACCAGGATAGCCACCGATGTGTGTTATCCAGACCTTTATATTTTCGCAATTAAACCTTTGGTCAAGAGGAAACACTTTTCTTATTAAATGATTGTCAATATTTCCGTACACACCTTTTAAAGGTTTTTGCTGCTTAATTTTATCAACAACATCAATAGATCCAATATCTCCAGCATGCCAAACCTCATCTACTGATTTACAATAGCTCAATATTTTATCATCCATATATCCATGGGTGTCTGAAATTAGAAGAATTTTTTTCAAATTAATTTTAAATAATTATTAACCATATATTTGTTAGACAAATTTACAAATAGATTGAGATATTTTATTGAAATTTCTTATAATGGCTCAGATTTTCATGGTTGGCAAAGTCAACCAAATGCAATTACAATACAAGAAACAATTGAGAATTCTTTACAATTAATATTAAAAAATAAAGAATTAAAAATCACTGGGGCAGGAAGGACAGATAGTGGAGTACATGCGATACAGATGTTTGCCCATTTTGATTTTGATAAAAATTTTGGAAAAAATAATTTAATTTATAAGCTTAATTCATTCCTTGGTAAGAATATTGTAATCAAAAATATTAGAGAGGTCTCTAAAAATGCACACGCTAGATTTGATGCAACATTAAGACAATATAGATATTACATTACAATGACTAAAGACGTATATCATCAAGACACAAAATTTTATTTTTCAAAGAAATTAGATTTAAATAAAATTGATAAAGCAATTGAAATTATTAAAACAAACAAAAATTTTAAATCATTTTGTAAAACAAATACTGATGTGGCAAATTATGAGTGTGTAATAAATGATTTTAAGTATGAAATTATTAAATCGGAATTAATATTTACAATAAGCTCAAACAGGTTTTTAAGAAATATGGTTCGTTCGATTATCGGGACAATTTTAGAAATAGGGCAGTTGAAGATTTCTATCATTGAACTTATTGATATCATTAATAAATCTGATAGAATTTATGCTGGACCCTCTGTACCTGCACACGGATTATTCTTAACAAAAGTTGAATACCCTGAAAATATATTTGTTAAATGAGCAGTAAATCCAGAGTATACAATTTTAGGCTCTTCAACAGGCTATTAATCTATATTAAATCTTACAGTAATATTTTTTTAATCTCAATAATCTCTGTTTTTGGACTTTCGATATTTGGTGCCTTAAGGCCCGTTGTATTAGAAAAAATAGTTGATGAAAACCTTACCGCATCAAACTATGATTTTTTTCTTGAGTACATAATTATAATGGTTGTTTTATTGGTTCTTGAGGTTGCAAGTAATTACTTATTTATATTTAATGCTGGTCTACTTGGTCAGTCTGTGGTAAAGGATATAAGAGTAAAGCTTTTTAATCATATACAGGATTTTAAAATGAAATATTATGACAAATCTTCAGTTGGCATACTAATTACCCGAACAGTTACCGATATGGAAAGAATTGCAGATATTTTTGGGCAGGGTCTTTTCATGATTATAAGTGACATAATTAAAATGTTAGTGGTTGCAATTGTAATGATCAACATGAATTGGGAACTAAGTATAATTGTCTTTATTTCATTACCACTTATTTTGTTAGCAACTAAAATTTTTCAAAAATATATGAAGCTAGCATTTGATGAGGTAAGGAACGAAGTTGCAAATTTGAATTCATTTGTTCAGGAAAGGGTTACAGGTATGAACGTATTACAACTTTTTGCTAGAGGAAAAATTGAACTTGAAAAATTTAAAAAAATTAATGAACGTCATAAAAAAGCATGGCTTAAGACAGTTTGGTATAATTCCATTTTTTTTCCTGTAGCAGATATACTTTCATCCCTGACGCTTGGATTAGTAGTGTGGTATGGAGGAATGAATACTGTCTTAGATGGTACTGCATCAATAGGAGAATTAACAGCATTTATAATGATGATTCCAATGCTATTTCGCCCCCTAAATCAAATAGCCAATAAATTTAACACTTTGCTCATGGGTATGGTTGCCGCTGAAAGGGTATTTAATATTTTAGATACAAATTCTGTTATTAAAGACACTGGCCCTGAAATAGCCAATAAAATTAAGGGAAAAATTAATTATAAAAATGTTAATTTTTCATACAAAAAAGGGGAAAAAGTTATTGATGATTTAAGTATTGAAATCAGTGCTGGTAAAACAACGGCGATTGTTGGGTCTACGGGATCTGGTAAATCAACAATCATTAAGCTTTTAAATAGATTTTATGAATTAGATTCCGGATTAATACATATTGATGATATTAATATTGAGGATTACTCGCTTTCCTCATTACGTGAAAATATTGGTTTTGTTTCCCAGGATGTACATCTTTTTTCTGATACAATATTAAATAATATTACTTTACAAAACCCAAATATTTCATTTTTGAGTGTCAAGAAAGCTGCTATGGATATTGAATTAGACAATTTTATTAGTTCATTACCAAACGGCTATAACTATCAAGTTAGCGAAAGGGGGTTGACTCTGTCAACCGGTCAAAGACAATTAATTTCATTTTTAAGAGCATATATAAAAAATCCTCAAATCTTAATATTAGACGAGGCAACTTCATCGATTGACACCGACTCAGAATTGTTAATTCAAAGAGCAACAGAAAAAATTACCAAAAATAGAACCTCAATTATCATAGCTCACCGATTAAGTACCATTATGAATGCTGACAGCATAATAGTTATGGATAATGGTAAAATCGTTGAGGTTGGCAATCACTTTGAATTAATAAAAAATAATGAAGGGCATTATCTAAAATTATATCAGGCTCAATTAAAAAAAGAAAAAAAATATTTACTTATTTAGGAGATATCTTCTTTTAATAAATTATGTAAATTATTTTCTGATTCAAATGAGATGAATTCACCATTTTTTATGTAGGATATTTTTCCATTCTGCTCTGAAACAACAATTGCAATTGCGTCGGTTCTTTCTGTTATACTAACTGCAGCTCTATGTCTTAATCCATATTTTCCAGATATTTTTGTTTCATTATTAATAGGTAAAACAACTCTGGTAGCTCTAATAATATTATCAGAAATAATTATTGCACCGTCGTGCAGTGGGCTATTTTTAAAAAATATACTCTCTAAAATTGGTTGGCTTACAGTTATATTCATTTGGTCTCCTGAGTCTCTTAAAAAGTTTAAATTATTATTTCTTTCTAAAACTATAAGAGCTCCAGTTTTTGATTTACTCATATTGTAACATGCAGAAATTATGGAGTTTATATCCGTTGAATCTTTTTGTAATTTTTGATTTTTGAAGAACTTAATTTTTTCAAAAAAAGAACCCTTGTTAGAAATATTAGCTGAGCCAATCATTAATAAGAACTTTCTGATTTCTGGCTGAAAAACAACTATTAGTGCGATAATACCAACACTCATAAAACCACCGATAATACTTGAAAGTAGCTCCATTTCTAAAATTAAAGTACCTCTCCATAGTACATATATCAAAATAATGCCAATGAAAATATTTATTGCAACTGTTCCTCTCAATAATTTGTAAGCATAATATAGAACAGTTGCAACAAGAATAATATCAAGCAAATCAACAATAGAAAAATTAAGTATTTCACTGAAAAAATCCATAATTCTTTTGTACAAATATAGGACTAAAAATTTTTAGCCATTTAATTCATTTACTATTTTAATACATTCAGTAGCTTCTTTAACATCATGAGTTCTGAGTATATTTGCACCCTTAATGAGTGAAATTGTATGTAAAACTGATGATCCATTTAAGGCCTTTTCAGGTGTTGTATTTAAGGTTTTATATATCATTGATTTTCTTGAAATTCCAACAACCAATGGCTTATCAAATTGTTTCAAAAATTCAAGATTATTTAATAACTCGTAATTTTGTTTTATTGTTTTTGAAAATCCAAATCCAGGGTCAATCATTATATCATTTATTCCATAAGATTTTGCTTTAGCGATTCTTTCTGAAAAATATTTGCACACATCTTTGGTCACATCTGAATAATTGGTTTTACTCATCATATTTGCAGGTGTTCCTTTCATATGCATCAAAACATATGGTGTTTTATGTTTTGCAACAACTTCAAACATACTACTGTCCAAATTACCCCCTGAAATATCATTGACAATGGCCGCCCCCGTTTCGATTGCTTCATTTGCAACTTTACTTCTGAAAGTATCGATTGAAATTATTGCATTAGGATATTTTTTTTTAATCAATTCAATTGCAGGTATTACACGATTTAATTCATTCTCGATGCTAACATTTTTTGCACCAGGTCGTGAACTGTATCCTCCAACGTCAATTATATCTACTCCAGAATTAACCATTTTTTCGATCTGTTTAAGAATTTCACCTCTTTTATTGAATTTGCCACCATCATAAAAAGAATCAGGGGTAATATTTAGTATTCCCATTATTTTAGGAGATGATAAATTAATTATTTTGCCATTGGTATTTATAGTCATTTTAAGATGTTTAAAAATTTAAAGATGTTTCTTTGATGGTTAAAAATATTTAATCGAAATTTACATAAAATTACTCCTAATTATGCAAAAAACCCTAAAGCAATATGATTATGTTACATCGATTTGTAAATCGCTTTTTGAAAAAAAAATGCTTGACTATGGAAGTGCGTGGAGGATTTTAAGATTATCATCATTAACAGATCAAATTTTTATTAAAGCTCAACGAATAAGGGGACTTCAAAAAAATTCTATTCAAAAAGTTGATGAAGGTGAATCTATAGAGTTTATCGGAATAATTAACTATTCTATAATGGCATTAATTCAAATCAAAAAGGGTATATCGGAAATACCTGACCTGAATGAGAAAGAATGCATAAGTCTATATGATATGATGATGAATAAAACAAGAGATTTAATGATGGATAAGAATCATGATTATGGTGAAGCCTGGAGGGAAATGAGAGTAAGCTCTCTTACAGACCTTATTCTTCAAAAAATTCTAAGGATAAAGCAAATTGAAGATAATCAGGGAAATACTTTGGTTAGTGAAGGCATTGATGCCAATTATACAGATATAATTAACTATGCAATTTTTGCATTAATACATTTAAAAATATGATCAAAATATTAACAAACACGTTCAGATATTTTGTTGGAGCATTGTTTATTTTTTCTGGTTTAATAAAATTAAATGACCCAATTGGTTTTTCATTTAAACTTGAGGAATATTTCGGTCCTACAGTTTTTGCTTTAGATTTTTTAATTCCGTTTGTACTTCCAATGGCAATTTTTATTGTGATTTTTGAAGTTATTCTTGGAATTTTTTTAATAATTGGTTTCAAAAGGGACTTCACATTATGGAGCTTACTATTAATGATTGTATTTTTTACTTTTTTAACATGGTATTCTGCATATTTTAATAAAGTAACTGACTGTGGTTGTTTTGGTGATGCAATTAAATTAACCCCTTGGGAATCATTTTTCAAAGATATTGTTTTACTTGTAATGATTTCCCTTTTATTTTTAAAGAAGGAGTTTGTCAAACCTCTACTAAATTCAAATAATCAAAAATTAATATTTGCGTCTTCATTAATTATCTGTTTTTATATTACCTATCATGTTTTAAATCATCTTCCAATACTGGATTTTAGAGCCTATAAAATTGGTGATAATATAATTGAAAATATGAACGTGCCTGATGATGCTCCAAGAGATATTTACGAATATGAATGGTCATTTCTTGAGGGTGATAAAAAAATAAAATATATTACAAATGGCGAATATCCTCAGTCGAATGGTGATTTCATCGGAGTTGAAACAAAATTACTTCAGAAGGGATATGAACCTTCCATATATGATTTCTCGATCGAATTTAATGGCATAAATCAAACAGATGAAATATTAAGTGAAGAGAAATTAGTTGTTTATATTTCATACAACCTTGAAAAATTTTCTGCTAAAGCAATTCAGAATATGCAGTTATCGTCAGAGAATGCAAAAAATAAAGGTTTTAAAGTAATTGGTTTAACAGCTTCATCTGAAGAAGACAGAAATATGTTTATAAAAACAAACAAATTGTTTTTTGATTTTTACACATGTGATGAAACAGCCTTAAAAACTATTGTAAGGTCAAATCCAGGTGCTATTGTATTGAAAGAAGGAAATGTGATTGATAAAAAACACTATAATGATTTTTCCGATTTAAATTTTGATTAATTGCTAGGATATATAATAGATAAAATATTTTACTCTTCTCTTACGATATTTGGAGTTGTAACTGTCATATTTTTCTTGTTTAATGTTCTCCCTGGAGACCCAGCTCAAATGATGCTAGGTCAAAATGAGAATTCTGAACAAATAAAATTAGTTAAAAAAAAATATGGATTTGATAAGTCTTTACCCGATCAATATCTACTTTACTTAAATGATTTATCTCCAATCTCAATCCATTCAAAAAATAACTCTGACTATTCTTTTTTCCACAAAAATTACACTGGTATTCTATTATTTGAACTTGGAAATTCAACAGTAAATTTAAAATATCCTTATTTAAGGACATCTTTTGTTAACCAGGGGAAAAAAGTTTCATCCATTATATCGGAGACACTACCTAACACTTTCATTTTGGCATTTTCAGCAATTATAATAGCAATTTTTATAGGTTTGATTTTTGGTATAATTTCCGCCCTTAATAAGGGAAATTCTATTGACATTTTAATTCAGTTTATTAGTACAATAGGGATGAGCGTACCTTCTTTTTTTAGCGCAATTGTTTTCGCTTGGATTTTTGGTTTTTTATTAAAAGACTACACCGGTCTTGATATGACTGGAAGTTTATTTGAGCTTGATGATTATGGTGAATCATTTAAATTAAAATTAAAAAATTTAGTACTTCCTTCAATTGTTTTAGGCATTAGACCACTAGCTGTTATTAGTCAGCTAGTAAGAAACGAGCTGTTAAATGTTTTAAATCAAGATTATATTAGAACTGCAAAAGCAAAGGGATTATCAAAGTTTTTGATAATTAAAGACCACGCTTTAAAAAATGCTTTGAACCCTGTGGTTACTGTAATTTCTGGATGGTTTGCCTCTTTATTGGCAGGAGCTGTTTTTGTTGAATTTATTTTTGGTTGGAATGGCATTGGAAAAGAAATTGTTAATGCTTTAAATCTTCTTGACTTGCCCGTTATAATGGGTTCAGTACTGGTTATAGCATTTATATTTATACTAATAAACATAATAGTTGATATTATTTATATGAAATTAGACCCGAGAATTAAAATTAATTAAAATGAGTAGAAAAAAAATAGTTGCTGGTAATTGGAAAATGAATATGACTCAGGATCAATCTATAAACCTTATTTCTGAGCTAAACCAAATTACCTCAAATGATGTAGAAATTAAAATTGCACCAAGTTTTACAAATTTAAGTAAAGCCATTTTGATACTAGAAAATTCTGAAATTGAAGTTATTGCTCAAAATGTGCATTTTGAGGAAAGAGGGGCTTTTACAGGTGAGATTTCTGTTGAAATGTTAAAAAGTATAGGGGTCAGCAATATTATTATAGGGCATAGTGAAAGAAGAAAATATTTTAATGAAACAGATATAATATTATCAAAAAAAGTAAAAGTAGCAATTGATAATTCTATGAAAATTATTTTTTGTGTAGGAGAAGAGTTGTCTGAAAGAGAAAAAGGAAACCATTTTGATTTAATTAAAAGTCAAATAATTAACGGCCTATTTGAACTTAGCACAGATAAAATTAAAAGTGTTATTGTTGCTTATGAACCTGTTTGGGCAATAGGTACAGGAAAAACTGCTGAAAATCATCAAATTCAGCAAATGCATGAATTTATTAGAAAATTATTTAAAGATAATTATGGAAATGATATCTCAAATAAGCTTAGGATTCTTTACGGAGGTAGTGTTAAACCTAATAATGCTAAGGAAATATTTTCACTTGCTGATGTAGATGGAGGCTTAATCGGCGGCGCATCTTTGAATTTTTCAGATTTTAAAGCAATTGTTCAAGCAGCACATGGATGATTTATATCTTTCTGTTAAATTTAATGTAAGACCTATTTCTGGAGTTGAAATTCTTATAGCTGAACTCAGCTACATAGGATTCGAAATGTTTGAAGAAAATCAAAATAATCTAACAGCTTATATTAAAGATTCTAATTTCACAGAAAATATATTTAATGAGGTTAGGGTTTTAAATTCTGGGGAATTTAAAATTGGCTATAAGATTTCAAAAGTTCACAACAAAAATTGGAATGAAAAATGGGAAAAAGACTATAATGTTGTAGATATTAGCAAAGATTGTACAATTAGAGCTCCTTTTCATAAACCATCCAAAAAATATTTTGATATTATTATAAAACCTGAAATGAGTTTTGGAACTGGACATCATGAAACTACACAGTTAATGATTGAGTATATTTTAGATCAAAATTTAATAAATAAAAAAGTTTGTGATGTTGGTTGCGGAACCGGAATTTTATCAATTATCTCTGAAAAAAAGGGGGCGAAATTTGTTGATGCGGTTGATATTGATCCAAATTGTTGCAAAAATACACTTGATAATCTAAAAAGAAATAATTGCAAAAATATTAATACAATACATTCGTCATCTGATAAATTAATCGGAAATTCTTATGATGTAATTCTATCGAATATTACTTTAAACAATTTGAAAGATAATTTTGAAAACTTTAAAAAAATATCAACCCAGAAAACAATTATAATTATAAGTGGTTTTTTTGAAAAGGATTTGATTGATATAAATAGAATACTTAAAAAGTTGCAACTTGAAATTAAAGATTTTAAGAAAAAAAATAATTGGGTAGCTGCTAGATATTATTACAAATAGATTCTTAATCAGAATTGTAGCAATTATCATTTAAGTTAGATTGTTGTATTTGATTAAAGCCTCCCTCAATATTTATCATATTACTTAAACCTACTTTTTTTAGGATTGAAATTGCAATAACCGATCTATAACCTGCAGCACAATGAATATATAGTTTATTTTTATATTTAATTTGATCATATTTCGTTGCTATTTGACCCAATGGTAAATTAATTGCACCTTCAATATGCTTAATAAAATACTCAGACTCACGCCTTACATCTAAAATATCTACTTTATTCATCTTAAGAACATCAACAAAGTTTGCAGATTTTATCGACTCTAAACTATAAACTTTATTTCCAGCCTTAATCCATTTTTTAATACCACCATCCAAATAACCAATACAATTATCAAAACCTATTCTTGATAATCTTGTTATTGCTTCAATTTCTGCTCCTTTGTCACAAATTAAAACTAATTGAGTATTAACATCTTTAAAAATTTCACCAACCCATGGGGCAAATCTCCCTTCGAGTCCTATGAAAATAGAGTTTTTTATATGTGATTTTATAAAATCTTTCTTGTTTCTTGTATCTAATAAAACAACCTTTGGATTTTTGATAATTTCTTTTAATTCATCAGGGTTAATTTTATTTAGTGATTTTTTTAATACCAAATCGAAGTCTTCATAACCCATTTGATTTAATTTTACATTTGCAGGAAAGTAAGACGGTGGTTCTGGTAGATTTTCGGTTAATTCCTTTACAAATCCTTCTTTACTAAAACTACCGTTGAGAGCATAATTGTTAATTTTCTGATTTTTTAATACATCCACTGTTTGTTTCATCATGTTTTTACCGCAGGCAGATCCTGCACCATGACCAGGGTATACAATTAAATCATCATTTAAAGGTTTGATTTTTGTATTGATAGAGTCATATAAAATTGAGGCTAATTCTTCTTTTGAAGTTCCTTGATATCTTTGAGCTACATCTGGAATCCCAACATCTCCTAAAAATAAAGTATCTCCAGTGAATATAGCGTGTGGTTCATTATTTTCATTATAAAGTAAATAAGAGCAGCTTTCCAAAGTGTGTCCGGGTGTATGAATAACTTTAATTTTTAATTTTCCAATTTTAAATAAATCACCTTCAGACGAAACAATACAATCGTAGTCAGGATCAGCATTAGGGCCATAGACAATTGGAGCACCAGTCATTTTTGATAGTGTTAAATGACCACTGACAAAATCAGCGTGAAAGTGGGTTTGAAAAACATACTTAATTTTTGATTTACTATAATTTGCTTTATCAATATATTCATCAACTTTTCTGATTGGGTCAATAATCGCTGCTTCACCGCTATCTTCAATAAAGTATGATGCTTGTGATAAGCAAGAGGTGTATATTTGCTCAATATTCATAACAACTCTAATTTATGAAATTATTAGCATTATAATTCCACCAACAGCCATTCCCTCAATATATGACAGCCATAATGCATCAAATGTTGATATTTTGATCGATTTTAACATCGAATCAATTTGTTCTTTATATGGCTTTGTCAAGAAATAGAGACATCCTGCAATTAATATATATATTGAAATTATTTTCATATTATAAATTTACAAATCTTTGCCAATGATAGATTTAATATCTTTACTTAAAATAAAATAATGCATTCTATTAATTTTGATAAGAATCTAATTAAAGGGGTCAAGTTAGTTGATATTAATAAGCTAAATCCACATGAAAAAATTATCGAAAAGAAAAAAACTTCACTTGCAAAATTTATTAAATCATATAAAGATTACTATATAATTTCTTCAATTGTGTGTTGTCATAAAAGTATGTTAATTGTTGACGGTCATCACAGATATTTTGCATTGAAAGAATTAGGCTTTGTAAAGGTACCGGTTACACTTATTGACTATCAAAGCAATTCTGTAAGAACTGGGAAAACAAATCCACTTGATAAAAAATATATTATTGAAATTGGTAAAAGTTCTGTTCTATTAAATCCAAAAAGTACAGAACATGCCGTATATTGCAATAAATCAAAAAAATGGGAGCCAATAATTTTATTATCTTCAATGTTTAAAATCGAAACTAAAGAAAATCTTAAATGATAACAACAACAACAGACTCAATTCCAAGCAAGGAAATAGATCAAATACTGGGTATTGCAAGAGGATCGACTGTTAGGTCCAGGAATGCTGCAAGAGATCTTGTAGCTCAGCTAAAAAATATTATTGGCGGTGAGATTGAAGAATACACAAAACTACAAGCACATGCTAGAGAACAAGCTTTGGAAAGATTAATCGTGGATGCAAATAATTTAGGTGCTGATGCAGTTTTAAATATAAGATTTACTACATCTGTTATCGCACAAGGTACCTCAGAAATTTTAGCCTATGGAACTGCTGTTTCTTTAAAATAATATTAGATGATTTTTTCAATTATTTGGATAGCTTTAGTAATTTTAATTGTGTGGCTAATAATTAACAGGGTCAGGCAAACAGATAATGAAAAATTCGATAAACGTAAAAATTAATTAGATGGTAACCTACAAATGCAATAAGTGTGGTATGGCTGTTAATGCAAGCTGTGCCTCTTGTAACGAACAGATACAAAATGATCATTTAACAATTGATGATGGGTCATTAGTTGAGATTTCGATTTACCCAAGTTGTGAAGTAAAAATAAAATCACCTCAATGTTGTGGAGAGGATATGTTTTGTGAAGTTTAAATAAAATTACTTGTCAAATGAGGGGTTGGGTTTTCTTATTATTCATATCTATACAATTCTCTTTTTCTCAACAGTTTAGAAGCGTCAATCAACTTTCTGGCTTAAATCATATTTCAAATAATAATGGGGTAGCGGTAGCAGATTATGATTTAGATGGAGATTTAGATTTGTTTGTGGTTTCATGGTTGTCTGATGGTTCTCCGCAAAACTTGAACAGATTATTGCAAAATCAAAATGACGGTAGTTTTACAGACGTCACTGAAAACTCTGGAATAGATCAAAATCTGAATCATGAAATAGATCTTGTTAGGTTTGATCAAAACGGGGAATATTCATTTAGTGTTATAACTCAAGGAAATAGACTATGTGCATCATGGGGTGATTTTAATAATGACGGATATCCTGATATTTTTTTAGGAAATGCAGTTCAAAGTCAGCTCTATAAAAATAATGGTGATGGAACCTTCACCGATATAACCGAATCAGCTGGCTTTCCAACAGTTTGCGAAAATTGCTATATTGCTGGTGCTCTATGGTTAGATTACGATCTTGATGGCAATCTAGATATTTTCTTATCTGATTACAATCAACCATCTCCAAATAAATTGTATAGAAACTTAGGTAATGAAACTTTTGAACAAATTGATTTAACTAATATAATTGATGATGAAAATTCATTTTCAGCTATACCAATTTATGTTAATGACGATATGTATCCTGACATTTATATTGCCAATGATTTTGATTTCCATAACCAATTACTGATAAATCAAAATGGTGAGGGATTCGAGAATATGGTTTTGGATTATGGATTAGAAGATCCATATGATGGTATGGGGCTAGCAACATGTGATTATAATAATGACTTAAAAACTGACTTAATGGTAACTAATATTCGGCAAAATAGTTTTTATGTAAGAGACCTTGAGGGTAGTTTTTTAACATATACAAACTATTCTGATGTGTTAAATATAATAGATACAGGTTGGGCCTGGGGAGCAATTTTTTCTGATTATAATCATGATGGATTTGAAGATTTATATGTGGCAAATGGTTTTTTTAATGCTGAACCAAACGAATATTACATAAATGTTCAAAATGAATCTGGAAACTTTTTTGAATTAGGTTATTTTTCTGATAATGCAATTGGGAATGAGTTTACTAAAAGCAGGTCAGTAAATTCCTTTGACTATGACAATGATGGAGATTTAGATTTAATTTATACCTCTGTCAATGATAATGGAAGTTTCCCAAATATTAACTTGTGGGAGAATAAATCTGTAGATTCTTATTACACGGATGAAGTTTCTGGCACCTGGGTGAAATTCAATCTTGAAGGAACAATTTCAAATCGTGATGGATTAGGCTCGATTATTCAGGTTACTTTTGAAGATGGTTCAAGTCAAATGAGACATTATACTGGATCAGGATATCAACACCAATCATTACAATCACTTCATTTTGGTGGAGGTGAAAATCTCAATATTACAAGCGTTTCTATTAAGTGGCCAAGTTCGGGTGAAGAAATTTATTACAATCTTTCCATGAATTCAACTTATAAAATTGTTGAAGGCCAAGGTATAGAATTAATTGATAATAACACATCGGTTAGGGTAGAAGGGTGTACTAGTTCTATTTCTTGTAATTATAATCCTGATGCAACAATTGATGATGGTTCCTGTGCATTTATTTATGCTGAAGAAATTTTAGGTGAAGTTATTGCTGAACCATTACTATCATATACATACAGCTATGATGATGACTCAATAATTTCTTTTGAATGGGATGTTGAAAATGGTATTATTCTCTCTGGAAATGGTACATCTCAAGTAACGGTGCAGTGGGATATTGCTCAAACGGCAACTATTTCATTGATTGCTTCAGATCAAAATTGTTCAACAGACATCATTAATCTAGGGGTTAATTTAGAACTTCCAGACGATGACTCTGATTTTAACTACTCAGTTGCCCGACTATGGAATGAAGTTTTACTATTTTCGATTAGAAATGATTTAGCCAGACCTACCGTTCATGCTAGAAATTTATTTCACACAAGTGCTGCTATGTATGATGCATGGTCAATTGTTAATGATTTGGGTTCTACTTACCTTATGGGAAATAATATAAACAATTACAATTCTGAATTTCCTTTATTTTCAAGCTCAGAATCATCAAGTTTCAATAACATAAATTCGATAAGCTATGCTGCTTATAGACTTATTAACCACAGATTTTCAGAATCTCCGGGATATGAAAGAATAATTGAGAAAAGTAATGCTTTAATGAATTTATTAAATCTAGATATAGATTACTTAGATTCCATAGATTTTGAAAGTAATGCCGCATCTCTAGGTAATTATATAGCGGAAAACTATATTCAATATGGGTTAATTGATGGGTCTAATGAAAATTCAGATTATATGAACAACTATTATCTTCCTGTAAATGACCCTATGTCTGTAAGTGATGAGGGAAATCCAAATATGACAGACCCAAACAGATGGCAGCCACTTACATTTGATCTTTTTGTAGATCAAAGTGGTAACGCATTAGAAACTAATACCCCTGATTTCCTCGGAGCTGAGTGGGGTAATGTATGGCCCTTTGGTTTGAATGAAGATGATATGACTCAATATGAGCGTGATGGAAATTCTTTTAATGTATATCATGATCCTGGGCTTCCACCAATGATTGATGATAATTCCGTCACAAATCAATTATTTATTGAATCATTCTCAATGGTTCCAATTTGGGGTTCACATTTAACTCCAAATGATGATACAGTTTGGGACATTTCTCCAAATTCTCTAGGAAATGTTGATGATGGTACTTATCCTACTGATTTTAGTAATTTTACTTCTTTCTATAACTATTTTAATGGTGGTGATACCAGTCAGGGTTATAGCTCAAACCCGGTAACAAATGAAACTTATGAGGTTCAAAATGTTTTACGGGGAGATTATGCAAGGGTCTTAGCAGAGTACTGGGCTGATGGTCCTGATTCTGAAACTCCACCTGGACATTGGTTTGTTTTACTTAATTCCATTAATGATAACCCACAATTAGAAAAAAAATTCATGGGTCAAGGGGATGTATTATCTGATTTAGAGTGGGACGTCAAATCATATTTTATTCTTGGAGGTGTAATGCATGATGTTGCTGTTTCTGTATGGGGAATAAAGGGCTGGTATGATTACGTCCGACCGATTTCAGCAATTAGATATTTTTCTGAGTTAGGGCAAAGTACAGACCCATCATTGGATAACTATAATGAAAATGGATTTACTTTAATTGATGGATTAATTGAGATAGTAGAACCTGGTGACCCACTAGCAAATGACAATGAAGAAAATATTGGAAAGATCAAGCTATATACATGGAAAGGGCATGATTACATAAATAATATTGAAAATGAGTTTGCAGATGTAGGATGGATACTTGCAGAAAATTGGTGGCCATATCAACGCCCCACTTTTGTAACTCCAAATTTTGCTGGTTATGTTTCTGGTCATTCCACATATTCTAGGGCTGCAGCAGAAATGCTTGAAAACTTCACAGGGAGCCCTTATTTTCCAGGTGGATTAGAAACCCAGTTAGCAAAACAAAATGAATTTTTGGTTTTTGAAGATGGTCCAAGCCAGGATATCGAACTTCAATGGGTTTCATACAAGGATGCAGCTGATCAGTGTAGTTTATCTAGAATTTGGGGAGGTATCCACCCATATATTGATGATATTCCAGGAAGACTAATTGGTCAAATTATTGGAAACGAAAGTTTTGAATTTGGGGCACAACATTTTTATGAAAATTTATCTAATATTGAAACACAATTGCCAAGGATTAGACTTTTAAAAAATCCAATTGATATTAATGAGCAGATTCAGTTATTAAATACAACAGGGAATGAAAAATTCAGATTATATGATATATCTGGAAAAGAAATTTCAATAAAAGTCCAAAATGAAAATAGAAAATCGATGATCTCTTCATCTTCAATTAGTCAAGGTTTTTACATATTGCAGTGTGACTCACATGCCTTCAAGATTATAATAAATTAGCATTAAATTTTTCTTAACTTGTAAGAAAAAAATCATGCGTAATATATTCTATTTATTTTTCTTAATTGCCAATTTGATTTATTCACAGATGCCTAGTGTGGTTCAACAAGACTTGATGAACTATGAACCTGGTGAGCTTATTGTGAAGTTAAAGGATAATGTAGATGCAGGGGTTTATTTTGAAGAGAATGGTAAGGCTAAGAGTGACTTTAACATTGGAGAGTTCTTAGGAATTGAAGACAAGATAGAGTCTTCCAAAGTAATGTTTCATCAATCTGCTATTGAGGCAAGTGTTGCCAATAGCCAAAAGATGAAAGCCGTATATGCGGCTAAGGGAATGCAAAATGTAGTAGACCCTTTGACTATGAAGAACATCTTTGTGTTAAAGACCATCAATCAACAAGAGAACATCCTAATGTTAATTGAAGAAATTAAAAACAACCCTAATGTAGAATATGCAGAACCAAATTATATATATAGCATTGATGATTATGAAGTAGGAGATATTATATATGATGATTCAGGTAATGAGAGTGAAGAAGAGTCAGAAAATAAGAGTACAGCAAACATTTCTGTAGATGATCCACTGTATTCAGCACAATCCAATATAACATCTACCAATATAGATGATGTATGGGATCAATACACCACAGGTGACGGTTCACAAGTTGTCGCCATATTAGACACAGGTGGAGATTATACACATCCAGACTTAGAAGCTAACACTTGGATCAACACAGCAGAGTTAAATGGAGTAGAAGATTATGATGATGATGGTAACGGATATGTAGATGACATAAGAGGATGGGACTTTATCAATTTGGATAATGCACCATTAGATGATAACATGCATGGTACCCACGTAGCTGGTATTGTTGGAGCAGTTGGTAATAATGGAATCGGAATAGCAGGAGCTGCATGGAATGTAAAGCTGATGCACATAAAAGTCTTTCAATCAACAGGTCAAGGTAGTTCAATAACTATTGCAGAAGGAGTAGAGTATGCTTATATGAATGGAGCAACTATATTAAACATGAGCTTTGGATCTTATGCACTTTCATCCGTATTAAAAACCGCTTTAGAAAATGCTTATTCAACATCAATATTAGTAGCTGCAGCTGGTAATAATAGCGTTTGCCTTGGTCCTGGACTCTATTGTGCACCAATGTTTCCCGCAGCATTTCCCTGGGTCCTTGCAGTTGAAGATAGACCAAGACCAATTATGGGTTATACTAACTATGATTCAGATGGCCCAATAGTTTCAAGGTATAATTCTGAATTTTTTTATAATTATGAATTAGCAGCACCAGGAACTGGGATTATGAGTACTGTCCCAGGCGGAGGGTATGCATCACTTACAGGAACTTCAATGGCAACTCCACTTGTCGCAGGAGGATTAGCACTTTATAATCAGCAAAAGCCAGATGATAGTAACGAAATTATATTTGGAAATTTAATAAACACCTCAGCAAATGCTGGACAATCTGCACCTGGTTTTGTGAATATATTAGCTGCTATTGAAATTGAACCATCACCTCAATTAGCAGTTATTTCTTCAACTAATGAAGACGACATAAATAACCAAAATAATAACGGCTATTGGGAGCCAGGAGAAACCATTGAGATTTTACCTCTTGTAAAAAATTATTGGGGTCCTACAGATGACGTACGCGTTGGTATTGAGTTTTGTGAGTTTGAGGATACTTCTAAGGCTACTATTATCCAAGATGAGATACAAATTGGGAGTATATCTGCTTATGCTACTCTGCAAGATCTTGAGGAAACTTTAAAGATTACCATTTCTGAGGGTTTAACACATAATGTAGATATTAAATTTTGTCTTACTGCATGGTCAGGACCGGATCAAGAATATATGTCAGAGCCAACCGAAATTGTAATAACAAATACGAATGCTATAATATACACAGATTATATTACTGAGGATACAACATTTACACCAGATAGAGAATATATTTTTGAAAGTCCACTTGTTATTGCTGATGGAGCTACATTAATCATTGAAGCTGGAACAACTTTAAAAATGGAGGCAGGAGCTTACATCCAATCTTGTCCTACATGTCAAATATTTTCAAACGGAACATCTGAAAATCCCGTAACTATAACAAGTAATGGGTCTGGATACTGGAATAATATAATAATAGAAGACTTCCCAAGATTTTTTTTCGATGGTGCTTCTAATAATGGACGAGCTGAAGTTATAGACATTTATGATGAAAATGGTAATAGTTTACCGAGTTTTCATGCCGAAAATTTAGAGGAAATAATGTCCATATTTGGAATGCAAAAAGCGGTTTTTAATTATACTATTTTTGAATTTTTTGGAATAGATATTTCAGGATCTTATTCTACTATCCAGGGGGGTGTTTACAAAAATTGTATATTTCGTGATTTTTATAATAATGGATCTATTTTTTTAAATGGCTTTTATGTTGAGAAATCAGTAATCGATGAAGTTATTACTCAAAATTCCTCAAAATTGAACCATGTAATGGGGGACAACGGCCTTTCATACTACAATAATACTACAAATTTAATAGGAGGGAATGTTAACAATAGTGGGGGTCGTCCAAATTTTGTTAATGCATATCAAGATTCAAATCTAGAAAGTTTTCCATTACCATTTAGAAGAGGGGTGATTGGAGCAAATTTGTCAGGTCTTTTGAATGGTCCAGAATCTCCTGAAAATATGGTTAGATTATGGGGTACTGCTAATGATAATGATGTCAGTGTTACAGAGTTACCAACTTATATTTGGTTTGGAACTTCAAGTGAACAGATTCTTGAAGATGACCATTTTTGGCATTTTGGGAACGTGCCAAGTATAATAATTGGACAAATCGATTTTTCTACTGCATTAACACAGCCTTTTGAAGAAAATCATGGTATAGTTTGGAAGGTTGAAGTCAACGGTAAGGATGCTCAGGATGAATATGATTTGATGGATCCAGTTGGCGTAGGAACTCATGAGTTTAAGGTTTATTTCAATAGGGAGATGGATACTTCTGTCGACCCACAAATTTCCTATGGTGTTACTATGCCATACACCCAAAATTCTATTTCTGAAGAAGGTACTTGGTCTTCAGATGGTAAGATTTACACGGTTAATCATGAGGTCAATATTGGCGCTGCTGATGGTATTAATAGAATCAGAGTTCAAGGTGCCCAGGATCTAGATTATTTTAAAATCCCAGTGGAGGATTACAGATTCAACATGCTAGTTCAATCTGCAGGTTCAGCCTCCACTGGATTTTTTGCAACACCTGGTTTGGGTAAGATTGATTTAGAATGGGTTGCGCCAAGTACAGATGAGTTAGATGATGTCCTTGGTTACAACATGTACCGCTACCAAGTTGATGCAGACGGCAATGAGAGTGATCCAGTTCCGTTAAACGATTCACTAATCATTGAAGATAGTGATGAATCAACTACCGGAATCTACTTCACTGACTTTGATGTAGTAGAGGGAGAGACCTACTTCTACAAGTATAAAATCCTTAGAACAAGTTTTGAAGAAACAGATTACTCCAATGCAGTTAGTGCTTCACCGCTAACCTCTTTATTAGGTGATAGCAATGGAGACTTTGCTGTTAATGTGCTGGATTTAGTACACGATGTAGATTACATTCTTGGAAATAATCCAACACCGTTCATCTTTGTTGCAGGAGATGTTAATGCAGATGAGACAATCAATGTTCTCGATATTGTCGGTACAGTTGATATTATATTAAATGAAAATGATGCTAACGATACCGAAGTAGACTCACAAAATATACAGTTCTATCCATCTACGCCAGTTGGTTATGCAAGATTTACTTGGGAAGGAGATGACCTATATGTAGAGTCAGAGCATAACATTGGTGGAATACAACTAGCCTTTGATCAAGACTTTGAATATGTATTAAATGATCTACCAGGCATAGAGAGATTAGACTATGAGCAAGAAGATCAAAAGGTCTTAATGCTTTACAGCTTTAATAACAACAGTATTGCATCAAATAAAACAAAACTACTTACTAGAATCAACTCACAACAAGAGATTAATATAGACTTAGCAGTTGTAGGAACAACTACTGGATCTAAGTTAACTCCAGTCTTTGAAGGATCAGATCTTGACGATATCGATGCTCCATTACAAAGTGATCAGTTAGAGTTCATGAGTATGATTCCAAATCCAAGTGATGGGTTAGTAACACTTAAATACTACTTACCGGAACAAATGGATGGAGTAGTTGCAAAAGTATATGACATGTTAGGAAGAATGGTTTTTATACAACCACTAGAAAGAGCAGAAGGCGAGTCACAAGTACAGATGCAATTAGACAGATTACAGAAAGGAAATTATATTGTATTAATCACAGCTGATAAAGACGGCGGATTGAGACATATAGCAAACAAAATATTAGTAATAAAATAAAGACAAACAGAGATGCGTAATATATTCTATCTATTTTTATTTGTAAGTAATTTTATTTTCTCACAAAATATATTTGATGTTAATTCTCAGTCTGTTAATATTAATAGTGATTTTTCAATCGAGATTGCATTAGATAATTCTGTTCAAGTAACAGCTTTTCAGTTTGATATAGATTATTATGGTGATGCTTTTAGTTTACTCACAGATCATTTTTTAACATCAAGGGCTGAAAATCATTCTATTTCTGCAAGCAATATAAATGACAATAAAATAAGGGTTATTGTTTTTTCCACATCCAATGAGTTTATTGAAATTGGATCAGGGCCTGTTTTAAATCTTAGTTGTTCTAGTAATAACAATCCAGGTACTTATTCATTATCTGTTTCTGAAATTGTTTTATCCGATGTTAATGGCTCAAGTCTTTCAACAAGTGCTAACAATGGAAATATAACTATTGTTGGACCAGAATTTACCCTAAACACGAATGAAGTGGATTTTGGAGAAATTCCAATTGGTTCAAGCCCTACACAATATGTAACAATTTCTAATACTGGAAATATTGATCTTGAGATTTTATCATATAGTTTGGGGGAACCTTTCTTTCTTACTCAAAGCTTTCCATTAATTATCAGCTCGGGTTCTAGCACATCTATTGATATTAATGTAGACACAGATACTAAGCAGCTCGTCTCACAAGATTTGACATTCACAACAAATGATTCAGATCCACTCAGAGCACTTCAAAAAACTACAATTCAAGCTGATATATTTGCTGTTAATGAAATCTATGTTGGCTCAGGTCAAGGAGAATCAAATACAGAAATTACAATTCCTGTATCAATTTCGAACATGGAGGCATTTAGTGGTTTTCAGTTTGATATTTCACTTCCTCAAGATGTTAGTTTTGTTGAAAATTCAATAATATTATCAGAAAGGGCCACCGATCATCAAATTGCTGCAAATATTATTGATGGGAATCTATTAAGATTCGTGTGTTTCTCTCCAACTAACTCAGATTTTTCAGAAAATGATGGTGATGTATTTTCATTTAATTTAATTCCAAATATTAATTCAGGAACCTATATTTTAAATATATCCGATGCAATTATATCAAATCTAGAATTAGGGAATATAATATCAGATATCTACAATGGAAGTATTTCTATAAATGCACCATATCTCACAACAAATATTGAATTGATTGATTATGGAAGGGTACCAATTACTGAGACAAGATCTACAGAAATAAATCTGATTAATTCTGGATCTGCACAACTGCTAATTGATGAAGTTGTATACAGTGGTGAAAGTTTGTCTTTCCCACTAGAATTACCTTTAATTATAGAGCCTGGGAGTTCAACTCAATCTGATATTACATTTACTCCAAGCTCCTTTGGTATTTTTAATGAAGATATTTCAATAAGAAATAATTCACCAGACGAACAGCAGATAATAAATATATCAGCTGATGTTTTTTCTCCAAACTTTATACGTATTGAAGACAAAGAGGTTCTTCGAGATCAAACCTCTAATATTTTGCTTAATTTGGTAAATAATGATTTGATAAGGGCAATTCAATTTGATATTCAATTCCCTAATGGTTTTATACTGGATTCAGAAAACATCAACTATACATCTATTCTTGATGATTTTACAATTTCTAATTCTGAGATTAATGATAATCAGTATCGATTTATAATTTACAATTTAAGTGATAACACAATTTCTGAAGGGGATAATACCATATTTGAAATGCCAGTATTTATTGAAAATATAGTTTCATTAGGCGATTATAATTTTGATATATCTAATGTAATTCTTTCAGGAAACAACAATGAAAATGTTTCAAGTGAAGCTTTATTAATTGGTACTATTAGTGTTATAGAAGATATAAATCCACCAACTCTTGTATTAACTGGTTCAGATTTAATCACCATTGAGGTAGGCACAGCCTTTACTGATCCTGGTGCAACGGCTACTGATAATTATGATGAAGATATTACAGTCACCACCACAGGTA
>CACLPI010000015.1 GCA_902608795.1 uncultured Bacteroidota bacterium | reverse complement strand
TGGAGTTCCAGATTCAAATCCGGTTCCGGCAAGTCCGACAACATGCTCTGATCCTATATTAGACGCAAAAATTGAAGCACCAATTACAAACCAACCAACATTTCTTCCAGCTAGGAAATAGTCTTCTGTGTTTTTATTTTTTTGTGAAACAACCCATACTGCAACAAGAATCAGCGCTAGAAAATATATTCCTAAGACAATCCAATCTAAACCCTCTAATACTGTTGTCAAAATATATTATAAATACTGGTTTAAAATATTTTCGAAAAGCTCTTGTTTTCCACTTTCAGGTCTTATTTCGTTAGCATCTTTTGCTATTTCATACAAGTCTTTTAGCTCTAGTTTACCGTTCTCAAAATCTTTACCTTTTCCACTATCAAAACTTTGATATCTCTTTTTTCTTAAATCAGAATAGGAAGATGAGGTCATTATTTTATCAGCAGTGATTAAAGCTCTTGCAAAAGTGTCAGCTCCACCAATGTGAGCATAGAATATGTCTTCCAAATCAGTAGAATTTCTTCTAATTTTAGCATCAAAGTTTATTCCTCCGCCCTGAAGTCCACCGGCTTGAAGAAATACCAACATTGCCTCAGTTGTTTCAAGAACATTATTTGGAAATTGGTCAGTATCCCAACCATTTTGGTAGTCACCTCGATTGGCATCAATACTTCCAAGCATTCCCCCTTTTGCAGCTGCAGCAAGTTCGTGCTGCATAGTATGTTGTGCAAGGGTAGCATGATTAACCTCAATATTTAGTTTAAAGTCTTTATCAAGTCCGTATTCTTTAAGAAATCCAATTGCAGTTGCAGCGTCAAAATCATATTGATGTTTCATTGGCTCCATTGGTTTTGGTTCAATGAAAAAAGTTCCTTTGAACCCTTGTGATCTAGCATAATCCTTAGCCATGGTTAAGAACCTAGCCATGTGATCAAGTTCTCTTCCCATGTCAGTATTTAGTAAAGACATGTAGCCTTCTCTTCCACCCCAGAAAACATAATTTTCTCCTTCCAAGGCAATTGTTGCATCTAAAGCTAATTTTACCTGGGCTCCAGCATGAGCAACTACATTAAAATTTGGATTAGTAGCTGCCCCATTCATATATCTTGGGTTTGAAAAACAGTTTGCTGTTCCCCATAGAAGCTTAATTCCGGTTTCCTCTTTTTTATTTTTTATGTATTCAACTATTGTTTCAAGTCTTTTTTCTGACTCAGAAAATGTTACAGCTTCTCTTACTAGATCAAAATCGTGAAAACAGAAATAATCAAATCCCATTTTGCCTATAAATTCAAATGCAGCATCAGCTTTATCTTTTGCAGCTTCAATCGGATCTGGATTTTTATCCCATTCAAAGTTCAATGTTCCTGGTCCAAAAGGATCAGATCCAACTCCACAGAATGAATGCCAATAAGCAATTGCAAATTTGAAATGTTCTTTCATTGTTTTTCCAGCAACTACTTTATTTGGATCATAATATTTAAAAGCAAGAGGATTGTCTGAGTTAGCACCCTCGTATTTAATTTTTCCTATTCCTCTGTAATATTCCTTACTCATAATTAAGTTATTTATTTTTTAATATATCATGTAAATCTTCTTTCCATCTGGAATATGCATCTTCATATTCAGATTTATTCTTAAGTGGTAAAAATGTCATTACATGATCGTTTTTAGTTATTTTTTTTCTAAAAGAATCCAAATTATCATTTAAAATTCCTGATGCTCTGGCAGCACCAAACGCACCAGTTGTATTATAGATTTCAATTTCATGACCTATTAAGGTAGCAACAGTATTTGCAAAAATTTTAGATCTAAATAAATTATCGTTACCAGCTCTAACTACATTGATTAACGCATTGTCATTTTTTAGAATTTCCATACCATACATAAACGAGAAAGCAATTCCTTCCAATGATGATCTATATAGATGACCATGGCTATGTTGGTTTAAATTAATATTACATATATGTGTTCCTATATTCTTGTTGTCTAACATTCTTTCAGATCCATTACCAAAGGGAATAACTGAAATTCCGTCAGACCCAACAGCAATACTTGATGCTGCTTCATTCATCTTTTCATAAGATTTGCCTACACTATGATTTCTGAGCCATCTGTACTGAATGCCTGCTCCGTTAATACAAAGTAATTTTCCAATGGATGTATAGCTATTATTATAATTAACATGAGCAAAATGATTAATTCTAGAAGGTTCCTTAGAATTGATATTGTTTGTTATTGAATAAATAACTCCTGATGTTCCACCTGATGCTGCTACCTCACCATTATCAAATACATTTAAAGCAAGAGCATTATTTGGCTGATCACCAGCTCTGTAAGTAATTGGAATTCCAATATCTAATCCAGTTTCTTCAGATGATTTCGAATTAGTAACACCTTGTATTGTAAAGTTGTCAACTAAATTAGGGGTTAGATTAGGATTAATACCATAGAAATCTAGCAACCAATTTGCGGTTTCATTGTTTTTATAATCCCAAATTATTCCTTCCGATAAACCATTTCTTGTAGTATTAATTTCACCAGTTAATTTATATGCGATAAAATCTCCAGGTAACATATACTTATGTATTTTATCATAGACCTCAGGTTCATTTTCTTTTACCCATTTTAACTTTGATGCTGTAAAGTTCCCAGGCGAATTTAGCAGATGTGACATGCACTTATCTTCACCTAATTTTTTAAAAGCATCATTTCCAATATTAACAGCTCTACTGTCACACCAAATAATAGAATCTCTAATGGTTTTCCCATCTTTATCCACTATAACTAGTCCGTGCATTTGATATGAAATCCCAATTGAAATAATTTTTTTAGGATTAATATTAGATTCTTTACAAACCCTTTTGATGGCACTACATGTGTACTTCCACCAGACATTTGGATCTTGCTCTGCCCAGTCATTTTTTAATGAGCTTATACTCATTTCACTTTTTGGTTCATGCACACTTTGAATACTCTTACCTGATTTAGCATCAACTAAAGCTGCCTTCACAGAGGAACTACCAACATCTAGACCCAGAAAATACATTTGAAATTAGTCAGTTTTTTTATCAATACTAAATATAAAAAAATAGAGTATTAAACCTTAATAAAACAGTTATTTATTTAGAAGCATATCTGGTGTTACAACGGTTCTAAAACCAGTGTGATCAGATCCTGAATCTATACTTACTCCCATTCTTGCAGAAATTCTATAGCTTGCACAATATGAATCATGACATAAAAAGGAGCCACCCTTCATTACATATTGTTTTTCATAAGGGTTACTTGGGTTATAACAAGTGCTAGCTCCTTTGATATTTTTAAGTTCACTTTCTGTACTTAATTCTGAATAATAATTTATATTAAACAAATCATCTGTAATTTCCCAAACATTTCCTATCATATCAAATATTCCTATACTATTTGGCGGAAAAGACTTTACAGGGGCAATCATTTCGAAACCATCTTTTGATTCATTTTTAATAGGAAAATTACCTTGCCAAGTATTTGCATTTGAGTTTAATAAATCTAATTCATTGCCCCAAGGAAATACAGCATTTTTATAATTTCCTTGAGCTGCTGATTCCCATTCTGCTTCTGTGGGAAGTCTTCTATTAGCCCAATCACAGTAAGCTATCGCATCTTCGTATGCAATATGAACCACCGGAAAATCACCCTTATTTTCAATATTTGATCCTGGTCCTTTTGGCGCTTTCCAATTTGCTCCTGTTTGCCACTTCCACCATTGAAAATAATTCTCCATATTTTCAACCGTTTTTATTTGATCATTAAATATTAAACTACCGGGCTGTAAAATCGAGTCGTGGGGTTTTGGTGTTCCAAAAGGAAGGCTTTTTTTCATTTCTTCCCAATCTATTTCCCTTTCAGCGATTGTAATATATGCTGTTTCATCAACAAACTTTTTGAATTGATTATTCGTAATTTCAGTTGCATCGATAAAAAAACCATCAATATAAACTTCGTGAGATGGTTTTTCTCTGTTCATCGCATGTATATCGTTATTCTTTGCACCCTTTACATAGGTTTTACCTTTAACCCAAACCATACCCTTTGGAGCCTCAATAACATTCTGTATTTCATTTTCAGAACTTTTACAACTCAAAATTAGAAATAGAAAAAAGAAAATTTCTTTATAACCTTTCAATATTCTTAAATTTTAATTTCTACTGAATTTAGATAGGGTTGGGTGAAAATAGAAAGTTAATCCAAAAGGCTTTAAAAATTGCCTAAATTCATTAGTCGTACTTCCATAGACATCAACTTTTTGAATATTGAAGTGCTCTTTGAACATATTAAAATCATTTTCTAAAACACCTCCTTCAGAAATATTTCTAGCATGTTCCATCATTGCTTTTTGATTAGAATACCTTTGAATTAAAATTATTCTATCATTTTTGTTCTGTATTCCGCCAAATGCATTAAAAAACCCCCAACCTAGTGAATTTGGCTCATTTAAATTGATGGCGTTTGTGTAATATTTAGAAAACTCTTCAATTTCTTCATCTGATTTATTATCAACTACCTCCATTTGAACGATAAATATTAACTCATCTTTAATTGATTGATTTGATTTGCAACTTATCAGAAAGGAAAATAAAATTATAATTGTATAAAATTTTTTCATTAGTTTTTATTTAATATTTCAAAGTAACATAAAAAATTAATAACTTATTATTTAAAATAAAATTATGCCAAGTAAATTTTTTGGAAATAGATTTGACAAACAATCAAACAAACAAGAAAAAAATTCTAATAAAAAATCCGCAAAAAATAAAGCTCAGAATCAAAACAGTAGAGCTAAATCTGGGGGTGTTAGGAAAGTAGGAAGAGGGGGGTAGTAAATGAGAACCATTTATATAAAATTATATTGCTACATAGTATTGTTAATCGTGTATGGCCTATATTTTGATATTAAGTTTAGTAGTAAAAAATATAAAACTGTAAGGATTAATTTATTACAAATATGAAAAATCTTCCATTAGTCTTTTCAGCAATGATTGTTGCAATCACTTTATTTCAATCATCTCTTATTGCTCCTTCTATAAATAAGCTTGTAAATGCTGAAGATGCAAGTGTTTTATTGAGATATATTTGGCCTAAATTCTTTATTGTTATTGCAGTTATTTCATTGATCTCTTTCATAATTTTAATAATTAATTCAAATCAAAATTTATTTAAATATATTTCATTTATAAGTTTTTTTCTCATGTTAATTTGCTATTTAATCACTCCAATGATTAATGAAGCTAAAGATTCTTTAAATGACCAACTTTGGACATTATTGCACCTATTAACGATAATACTTACATTCATTACATTAATCATAAATACCTTAACTATTGTTTATTGGAAATCTGCATGTTAATGAAATTTTTAAAAAAGCTTATATCATTATTTTTTATCTCACTTTCATTTACTTGTAGTTATAAATACGATGGAGATAATCCCGTAATTAATGATATAATAGAATCCCAGAATTATCAAGGTGAAATTCTTGATCTTATTGGCTATGCTTTGTTAACAATATTTTTATTTTTTATAATTGGCTATTTAGGGAACAAGAAAAAGAAGAAATAGATAAGCTGATACTAATATTCTAATCTTTAACAACAGCCACAGTTTTTTTTGGGAATGTAGTTTTCAGATTTTTTAATTTTACATTAATATGAGGGATATTTAGCAAGAAATAATTCACCAAGGATAACGTCAGAAATATAATTATCTCCTCCGAATTTATTTCTTATGATAGAACCAAACTCTTCGATTTTATACAGTTTACTTTCAAGCTTTAAAGGATCATTATTTTCTTCCATAATATGAATTTATAATTTCTTAAAAAGTATCAATGATAAATACATTACAATCAATTTTTTGTACTTTGTAAGTATGAAAAAACTCTTCTTAGCTCTTTTAACATTATTTTCAATTAATTTGTTTGGACAGGATATATATATTCCTGATACCATATTCAAAAATTGGTTAGTGAATAATGAAGCCATAAACACAAATGGAGATAACGAAATTCAAATTTCGGAGGCAAATTCTTTTACTGGGAATATCAGTATTCCTAATCTAGGAATTACAAGTTTAGTTGGAATTGAATATTTTACATCAATTCCCTACTTAACAGCCTCATCTAATAATTTAACATCAGTTGATTTAAGTTCAAATATCGCTTTAGAAACTCTCTATATTGGGGGTAATAACCAATTGTCTTATATAAATATTGATGGAGCATTTGCATTAAGAGTATTTTCAATCGGTCATGTCCAAATTTCTGAATTTAATTTATCAGCTCATCATAATTTAGAACATATCAATGTTAGTAATAATGAGTATTTAACTTGTCTAAATCTTGCAAATGGTAATATGAATAACCTCTGGAGTGATGAAAACCCAACCTCCAATGGAAATACAAACGGTTTATTTATTTGGAATAACCCAAATATTGGATGTGTACAAATTGATTCTGGATTCAATATTGAAAATACTGGTTGGTTTGGATCCTCAGTTAATCATGATAATTTTAGTGATAATTGTAATACATCTTGTTCCGAAACATTAATTCCTGATGCGGATGGTGATGGCTATCTATTTAATGATGATTGCAATGACAATTACTATTTTATATACCCCGGTGCTACTGAGGTTTGTGACGGAATTGATAATAATTGTGATGGTCAAGTAGATGAAGGGGTAGGAGATATATATTATCTTGATGCAGATAGTGATACTTATGGTGATCCAACTACTTCCATTCAATCATGTACTCAGCCAGTAGGTTATGTTTCTGACAATACAGATTGCAATGACAATAACTCTTCAATATACCCCGGTGCCACAGAAATTCAAGATGGAATAGATAATGATTGCGATGGTGTTGTAGATAATAATCTTTCGGTTAGTGAAGAAAATATTTTTAACATTTCTGTATATCCAAACCCCACTTCTAATATGTTGCATATTAAAGGTAATAATACTGAATTATATGTCACTATATATAATATTTTTGGACAGCAGATGTTACGATCTATTATAATTAATACAATAGATGTTAGCTCATTAAACGCAGGAATATATTTTATAGAATTCTCTAATGGACAACAGACTACTTTACGTAAATTAATAAAGAATTAAATTTTTTTTCATTAAACTAAACATTATGAAAAATTTATTTAATTCTTAAATCAAATTATGGATTCAATAAAACTAATAACAATCTTTACAGCTGCATCTTTTATTGTATATGGCATAAACTCTTTTACTTCAAAAAAAATGATATCTGAATTTAAGAGATGGGGTCTACAAAAAAGAAGAAAATTGATAGGTGTGTTTCAATTAATATGTGGTTTTGGAATATTCACAGGATTAAAATATGATTTTATACTAATTTTAAGCGCCATAATTTTGATAGCAATGATGATTGTTGCTGTGCTGGTAAGAATAAAAATAAAAGATAATATTTCTGAAATTCTGCCAGCAATTGCTTATTTTATTTTGGCAATAATAATTTTACGAGCCAAGCTTTAAAACAATTAAATATTTCTTTCGACTAAACTAATCTTGTATTTGAAACTGTCATATAATTTTTTTAGCATCTGCATTTATTATTTACTTAACAGTTTCAATTGATTTTTTTCTTTTTGAAATGCACATGGATCCGTTAGATTGGGAAAAAAAAAGATTAGTAAACCTTATTATAATCTTTTTCGTAATTCTTTATTTTAATAGAATTGGAAAAATTCTTTTTGTTAAAAAAAAAAGAAAAGGGCATACATCTTGTAAGTAGTTTCTTTGATAGTATGTAAGTTGAAGATTAAGTGATGCGTGAAATAACAGCATCAGTACTTATCACTTTATGAAACCTAAGCAACTTAGTATTTAGAAAAAAATAATTCAATATGAAAAAAATATTTACAATTTTGGCGTCAACTATCTTATTTAGCATGAACGCACAAGTAAGCACTAACAATACAAATAATTCAGGCTCAAGTGCCTCAGCAATAGGATTTTTGACAACAGCAAGTGGAGATTATTCTACGGCTTCGGGATATGGCACAACAGCAAGTGCAAGTTATTGTACAGCAATGGGGTATGCCACAATAGCAAGCGGAAGTACTTCTACAGCATTGGGTGTGAGTACAACAGCAAGTGGAGATGGTTCTACATCAATAGGAAATCAAACAATAGCAAGTGCAAACAACTCGACTGCAATGGGAGCAAGTTCAACAGCAAGCGGAGAGGTTTCAACAGCCATGGGATATGCCAGCACAGCAAGTGGAAGTACTTCGACAGCAATGGGATTAAGCACAACAGCAAGTGGTGATATTTCCACAGCTATAGGTAAAGGCACAACAGCAAGTGATTATGGGTCTTTGGTAATTGGGCAGTATAATTTTTCAGGTTCTTCTGTCACAAATAGTGCTACTTTTTTTAATATAGAAAATACAGCTTTTGTAATTGGAAATGGAAATTTAGGAAGTTTATCGGATGCTTTTAAAGTTAATTTTAACGGAGATACTACAATTAGTAACAACCTCACAGTAATGGGAGATGTTGAGGTTCAATCTGATGCAAGACTGAAGTCAAACATTGTATCACTTGGTGCTACACTTTCTAAATTATTACAAATTGATGGTAAGTATTATGAAATGAAAGGTAGACAAAAGATAGGAGTACTTGCACAAGAGATTCAAGAAATATTTCCTGAACTTGTGAGTAAGGATAATAATGAAATGTTGGCAGTAAACTATCAAGGATTAGTCCCTGTGCTTATTAACGCAATGAAAGAGCAACAAAGCGAAATAGATGAACTAAAAGAAATGGTTCAAGCATTAGCAGCAAGAGACTAAGCAAAATACGAAATGAAAAAGCTAAAACTATTACTATTTATATCTTTATTTTTTGAATTCCCCATGAGCTCTCAAAACCTGGATTTGATTAATCCGTCTAAAGATATTGGGATAAAAAACTGGACTATCGTTAATGATGATGTTATGGGGGGTATTTCCAACTCTACAGTTTTAATTAATGACAAAAAACATTTAATTTTTAAAGGCTATTTATCTCTTGAAAATAACGGGGGGTTTGCTTCCTCAAGGCTAGATATCGGAAAAAAGAATCTTAATGAGATAAAGTTTTTTGAGATTAAATTAAAGGGTGATGGGAATAATTATAAACTTAGGTTAAGGCAAAAAAATATGCGTGCTTCTTATTCTTGTGATTTTAAGTCTCAAAAAAATGAATGGATAATTGTAAAACTTCCGGTTGAAGATTTTAGGCCAACTTGGAGGGGATTTACCTATTCAAATTATCCAGACTTAGATCTTGATAAAATAGATTCATTAAGCCTTCATATTTCTGACAAACAGGAAGGTAGATTTAATTTAGAAGTAGAATATATTAAAGCTGTCAAATAACGCGTATCAAGAAATGAAAATAATAAAATGGTATAAAATAAAGTTATTTATTTTCCTTATAATACCTTATAAGTCTTCTTATACCTAAAACAAAATAAATTGAACTAAGTCCAAGAATCCAAACTGCCATTGTAGACTGATTCATTTCGTCTGGAATATTTAAATAAACCAGTATGGAAATAAAACCCAGAACTAAATATAATCTGCCAATATTTAATAAACTATACATCAATGATATTTTTGTGATATAAATACAAATTATATACCAGAAATATATAACGTGTAAGTTGTTTGAGGAGTATTACGTAATGTAAACACATAATATACATATACTTATATATAGTGTATAGACCAACATAAGATAAACCATAAACAACTTTTTCACTAACTTGTAGAATACATTAAGTAAGCTACAAAAGGCTATGGGACACTTAAGTTTAAAAGTGAGTTTAACCTATTTACGTGGATTAGAAGTTACAGAACTAAAAGAAGAAGATATGCCTATGATTTAGATGATATAAAGTAACACTGTAAAATAATGTAATATCGAACCTGTTAATACAAATAAATGCCATATAGAATGAAAATACTTTACCTTATCAAGAGCATAGAATATGATTCCAAAAGTATAAGAAATTCCTCCAATAATTATTAATAGTTTAGCATTGAAATCAATCAAACTAAATAAGGAATTAATGTCAAAAATTATTAGCCATCCCATTACTAAGTATAGCAAAAGAGATACAAATTCATACTCTCCTGTAAAGAACAATTTTTTTAAAGTTCCTATAATGGATAACGTTAGTACAGCTATAAATATGCTAATACCTGAATAGTCATATAAAGTGATTAAACAAACGGGTGCATATGAACCTAAAATTAGGTAATATATACTTATGTGGTCAAGTACTTGAAATCTCTTTTTAAGCTTGGGGTTTATAACAAAATGATAAATAGATGAGGATGAATAAACAAGCAATAAGCCAAAGGAAAATAATATAACTGATAGTCTGCTAAGAAAGGTAATGTTAGTGTCACAATAAAATAAAAAAGGAATTCCTATAATTGACATTATAAGACCAAAGAAATGTGTTAATACATTCCACAACTCTTCATTTTTATAATCTTTTAGGCTAATGACTTGCACACTCTAAATTAACAATAATTATGCCTATGATTTAGGCTTTGATGGGTTTAGCCAAACAAGTATAGTTCCTATCACAATACCTGCCCAAATAAACGGCTCAGCCAAATTAATATCATAAACTCTCCAAATGATAAATGCTAGGGTACTTATCGACAAGGATATGATACAAGCAATCTTATATGACTTTTTCATAAACACAATTTACAATATTTATCAGTTATGATTGGGACTATGTTTCTAATTTTTTAGCAGGATTTATTTGGGGCTTTATACAGGGATTTTTTGGGATTTAATAAAGGGATGAAAAAGCTAATACTATTACTATTTATTGCATTTGTATGTGCACGTGATTTAATTGTCATCTAAAAATATTGAGGCTACAATTATTGAAATAATTATAATGGTAACAATGCAAATAATAATCTTTGTCTTGCCCTTCTCTTTCCCTAATTTTTTTACGTCACCAACCTCATCTTTATTTCCGTGGTAAAAAAACATTTCTCAATTTTAATTAATTAAGTTACAATAATTAAAAATACTATATATAGTGTGTAGAGCAACATAAGACTTGCAGAACCCTAAACAACTTACTATCTTGTAGATACAATAAACAACTTGCTTTCTTAATTAAAAACAATTAAATATGAAACAATTACTTACACTTTTAGCCTTAACTGCCACACTTAGTATGAATGCACAAATTAGTACTATTAATACAAATAATTCAGGTGAAAGCGCTTCAGCGATAGGAAATACCACCACAGCAAGTGGATATGCTTCGACAGCAATGGGAGCAGGTACAATAGCAAGTGGAAACTATTCTACAGCTATGGGTATTGGGGCTACAGCAAGTGGCTTGCGCTCATTTGCAGTTGGTGATAACGCTAATTCTACAGCAGAAGAGTCATTTTCTTTTGGAGAAAGTGTAACTGCCTCTGGAAGTAATTCAATTACTTTAGGTCAATTCAACGAAGCTTCTGGGGTTTTGTCAGTTGCCATCGGTTCTCAACTGACATCTAGTTCTCAATCCTCAACTGCATTTGGTTATGGATCAACCGCAATTGGAAACTATTCTACAGCGACAGGAAATACCACCACAGCAAGTGGATATGCTTCGACAGCAATGGGAGCAGGTACAATAGCAAGTGGAGGCTTTTCTACAGCAATGGGAGCAGTTACAACCGCAAGTGGAAACTATTCTACAGCAATGGGAGTAAGTACAATAGCAAGCGGATCTGTTTCGACAGCAATGGGAGATCTCAGCGCAGCAACTGGATATGCTTCTACAGCAATGGGAGCAAGTTCAACAGCAAGTGGAGATTATTCTTTTGCAATAGGTCAAGGAACTGATTCAGATGGAAATACATCTTCTGGTACACCTTATTATACAAATGAAGCTTTAGGAATAAGGTCATTTGTAATTGGTAGTAGGAATAAGGCAACAGGTGATAAATCCTTTACAGTTGGAAATGATAATCTATCTCAAGGTTATGGGTCAGGAACATTTGGAGAAAATAATATTACTTTGGGGGATTATTCCTTTTCTATAGGACTATTTAGTGAATCAATTGCTTACGGCTCAGTGTCAATTGGAAATAATGCAATTGCTGATGGCTACAATACAATTGCAATAGGAACTGCAAATACAATTGATTCAAATGCAAGTCCAGATGAATGGAATCAAAGTAATAGAGCTTTTGTTATAGGAAACGGGGTTTATGATGATGAGTCAGCAACTCTCACACGATCTGATGCATTCACAGTATGGTTTAACGGAGATGCAACTCTTGCAGGGAATCTTAACATAAATTCAGATGCGCGCCTTAAAGCAAACATCATATCTCTTGGTGGAACGCTTTCAAAACTTCTACAAATAGATGGTAAGAGCTACACTATGAAAAAGGATGAGAGTGAGAAACAAAAGATAGGAGTACTTGCACAAGATATTGAGAAAGTATTTCCTGAACTTATTTCGGAGTCTAATGGAGTTAAGTCTGTGAACTACCAAGGATTAATTCCCGTGCTTATCAATGCATTGAAAGAGCAACAAAGCGAAATAGAAATATACAGAAATGAAGTTAGTGAACTAAAAGAAATGGTTCAAGCATTAGCATCAAGAGACTAAGCAACTATATGAAAAAGCTAAAGAGTGCCAAATGAGTGCCAACTTTTAGTATATTTATAAAGTAATTGTTTAATTGCTTTTTACAATTAATAGGGAAAATTAAAGTGGAGAAGATGGGACTCGAACCCACGACCTCTTGACTGCCAGTCAAGCGCTCTAGCCAGCTGAGCTACATCCCCATTCTAATACCCCATTGCATTCCCATCTTTTCTGGATTCTGACGCTCCAAAATATACACCTGTTTTATCATCATACATAATTGCTTGGTAACCACCATATGATCCTAAATCAAAAATCACTTTATGTCCATACTCCAAAAGTTTACGAATTTCCTTATAGTCAAATCCAGATTCTAATGAAAGTTCTCCTCCGTTATTCATATAGCCACCGGTTGGCTGCTGATTTGATAAATGTCTTATTCTAGGAGCATCACCAGCTTCTTGTAAATTCATACCAAAATCAATTAGATTAATTACAATTTGAGCATGTCCTTGAGGTTGCATTGCACCCCCCATTAGTCCAAAACTAACATAAGGTTTTCGATCCTTTGTTATAAATGCAGGTATTATTGTGTGAAACGGTCTTTTTCCTGGCTCATAAACATTAAAGTGTCCTTTTTCAAGAGAAAATAATTCTCCTCTATCCTGCAACATAAAACCTAAACCAGTTGGTACCATTCCAGAACCCATACCTCTGTAATTACTTTGGATCAGCGAAACCATATTGCCATCTTTGTCTGCAGTTGTAAGATAAATAGTATCTCCATTTTCTATTTCACCTGCACTTACTTTTAGAGCAGCTTTTTTTGAATTGATCTCATTTCTTCTTGAATCTGAATATTCTTTTGAAATTAGGTATTCAACAGGAATTTTATTAAAATCCATATCTGCGTAGTATCTTGCCCTATCGGCAAAAGCAATTTTTTTAGCTTCAGTAAAATGGTGAATATATTCAGCGGATCCAAAACCCATAGATTTAATATCATAGCCTTCTAATAAATTTAAAATTTGTAGTGCAGCTATGCCTTGACCATTTGGTGGCAGCTCCCAAATATCATATCCTCTATAATTTGTAGAAACAGGTTCAATCCATTCTGATTTATGATTTTTCAAATCATAATACGAAAGGAACCCTCCTTGCTCAATAACAAATTCTGAAATTTTTTGCGCAACTTTTCCTTCATAAAATCCCTCCCTACCTTTTTTTGCAATTAATTTTAATGTATTCGCAAGATTTGGATTTTTGAAAATTTCCCCTTTTTTTGGTGTAGATTCATTTATATAATATGTCTCTTTAAAGTTGGGGTATTTATTGAATTTTTCATTAGCAATATGCATATAATGTGCTACAAGTTCTGTTACTGGAAAACCATTTTCGGCATATTTAATTGCTGGATCTAAAACTTTTTTTATACTAATATTTCCAAATTTATTATGCATTTCAAACCATCCGTCCACGCAGCCCGGAACACTTACTGGTAATGGACCATAAGCTGGAATTTCAGTAATATTATTTTTCTCAAAATAATTAAGGGTCAGATTTTCAGGGGATCTCCCACTGGCATTTAATCCGTACAATTTTTTTTCTTTTTCAATCCAAATTATCGCAAATAAATCACCTCCAATTCCATTCCCTGTTGGTTCCATCAGTCCAATTGCAGCATTTGAAGCTATGGCAGCATCAATTGCATTCCCGCCTTTTTTTAAAATATCAATTCCAACCTGGGTTGCCAATGGGTGACTTGTGGCAACCATCCCACTTTCTGCTATAACCTCAGATCTGGTAGAAAATAACTGACCGGTAATTCTGTCTTGTGTATAGGATTTTAGATTTAATGTAATTAATATAAAAAAGGCAATTTTTTTCATGTGTTATTTATTTGTCTTTAAAATTATGTAAAATAAAATTATTATTACATGTTTGTACTACATGTATATGATATGTATTTTTGTACTTTAAAATATTTTTTTGAGAAACCTTATTTTACTATTATTTGTTGGATTTTTTAATATTTCATTTTCTCAGGAATGGAAAAATATGGCTGATGACATAAATGTAAATCTATATGATGTTGTTACTGAAGCTGAAAATTATTTTAAGAATATCGATATTACTAAAAAGGGTTCTGGCTGGAAATCATTTCAGAGATGGCTGTATGAAAATGAGCCAAAGTATTATCCATCTGGTGTAAGAAATCATATAAAATCAAACTTTGTTTCAAAGGAGTATAAAGATTTTATCTCTAAAAACTATGATCCAAATAAATCTTATTTTGATGATGGATGGCAAGAACTTGGACCTTATTACATTGAGGAAGTTACTGGACATTATGCAGTTGGGCTAGGTAGAATTGAAACATTTTATATTGATTTAAATGATGATAACAGAATATTTTTGGGATCTAGAAGTGGAGGTTTTTGGAAGACTCATGATGGAGGGGAAAATTGGGAAAATACTACTGACTTTTTGTTTGCCTCAGGAGTCAATACAATTGCTGTTTCACCCCACAACCCAAATAGAGTGTTAATTAATGTTAGAAATTCTTACAATGGAACAACTCACGGAATTTATGAATCTATTGATGGCGGTAATACATGGTCAATAACAAATTTTAACCCAGAAAACTTAAATTGGGGAGGTCTTGGTACTAATAATAAAATTTATAAAATAATGTATCATCCTACAATTCCAAATCTGGTTTTTGCAGGAACTAGCGAAGGAATATTCAGGTCAGATAATAATTTTGATTCATATTATGCTGTTGCTACAGGCAGCCAATCACAATCTAATCAGAATTATGATTTCATTGAATTTCATCCCACAGATGAAAATATAGTATATGCATCCACTTTTAACGACGACTCTCACATATATGTTTCTTTTGATGCTGGTGAAAGTTTTATTCAATCTGGACTAATTTCTGGGAATAGTAGTAATATCAGATTATCTATATCGGCTGCATGTGAAAACTGTGTTTTTATTGGTTCTAGTGATGGTGTTTGGAAATCTGAAAATATAGCAGATACTTTTACATTATCAGGAAATCCAAATATTTCAAATTATGGTGCCTTTGCAGTTAGCGATACAGATATAAATTATATGCTTTTTGGAGATATTGACACACATATGAGTAATGATGGTGGTCAAAGCTGGAATAAAGTAACATTTTGGTCCACTGGGAATGCAGATTATAATACAACTGGACAATATGTTCATGCTGATATTAGAGGATCTAAAAGTTATAATGGAGTATTCTGGGTCAACACCGACGGATTACTAGCAAAAAGTATTGATAATGGAATTACCTGGGAAATTTTTGAGGGCCAATCTATAAGAGAGAATTACTGCTTAGGCGCTAGTCAGTCTAATCATTACCGAACAATTACAGGATCTCAGGATAATGGAACCAGTATAAAACAACAAAACACCTGGATTGAATTTTATGGAGCTGATGGTATGGAAGGAATTATCCACCCACTAAATGACAATTGGATGATTGGTAGTTTACAATTTGGAGGTAAAAGAAGAACTAAAGATGGAGGATATAATCAAGATGGTGTAAATCCTGATGATTTTAGTGGAGACTGGGTTACACCATTAATGTATAGTCCAAATAATCAGATGACTGTTTTTACAATGACAGACATAATATATAGAAGTGATGATTTTGGCTCAACATGGACTGAATTAGGAAACAGCGGTTTTTCAGGAAATATTCAAAATGCTGCAATAGCTGAAAACGATTCAAATATAATTGCAATCTCTTATTATAATAGACTTAAAATTTCAAATGATGGAGGTTCTTCATTTATTGAGGTTACACAAGGACTTCCTAATCAATTTATTACAGATATCGCTTTTGACCCAAATGATGATAATACTATTATAATAACATATGGATCATATGGAAACAATAATCAGAAGGTCTATATTTCATCTGATCTTGGAAATAATTGGGAGAATATAACTTATAATCTTGGTAATATGCCTATCAGAGGTGTTGTTATAGATCATTCGGAAGATTCAATTATTTATCTGGCTGCGGAAATTGGTGTTTATAAGAAATCTATTGCTGAAAATTCATGGGAACTATACAATGAAAATTTTCCTAACACTACCATGATGGAGCTAGAGATTGTTTATGGATCAAATACTCTTCGAGGTACATCTTGGGGAAGGGGAGTTTGGGAGTGTTCTCTTTCGGGAAGAGAGAATTATCCATCAATATTAACAACTAGAATATCTAATCAACCCTCAGACACCCAACCAAAGGAAGGTATTGATCAATTTGTTACTTCAACTATAAATTATGAAGGAAATTTAAATAGTGTTTATGTTGAATGGTTAGCAGAGTCAAACTCTGAGGTAATTCAAATGTATAATTCCTCTGAAAATGTTTGGATTTCTGATTCCCCTATTCCTAATTTTCCAGCGGGAATGAAAGTTTTTTTCAAGGTTTATGCTGAATCTTCAAGTGGACTGGTTTCAGAAACCTATAATTTTATGTATGAGGTAAGGGAAAATATTTTATGTACTCCATCGATGAATTGTGATTATAATGATGGTTTTCAACTTTTCCAATTACAGGAAATTAATAATACTTCAAGCTGTGAGGGATATGGTGATTTCACATCATTATCTACAGAATTAGAGCAAGGTTCAGAATATGAATTAACAGTTACAACAGGCTATGGAGACCAGTATGTTAAGGTATGGATTGATTATAATGATGATCTTGATTTCTCTGAAGATGAGGTTGTTGTAAATAATTATATAATTGCTGCGGGCTCCACTGGCGGAGTCTATACAGAGACTATAAATTTTTTAATACCTGAAGATGCAGTATTGGGTAATCATATATTAAGAGCTAAAACCAATTGGGCTGCAGATGTTCCTGATGATCCTTGTATAGAAACTGTTTATGGTGAAACCGAAGATTACTCTGTGATAATTGTTGAATCCTCACTAGGAATAATTGAAAATAGTTTTACGGATTTGCCTATTATTTATCCAAACCCAACAGACGGAAATATTTTTATTGATCTTCAAAATAGTTACAAAAATGTGACAATACAGCTATTTGATATACTGGGTAGAAATATTATGAGTAAATTTTTTAATCAGGGTAAAATTTTCAATTTTAATATTGATCAACCTACTGGAGTTTATTTTCTTTCGATTGTTTCAGATAATAAAGAGGTTGTATTCAGATTATTAAAAAAATAGAAATATTTACGGTTTTTTTAAGTCTGCTAAATATAGTTTATTAATTTTTCTATTATCTAGATATTTGTTCTTTGAGGGAAAGTAGAAGCAGTTGATCATAGCTAAACCTAATTTACTACTTGTTGTTATTGTTGGTATTAATTTCATTAACGGATAAAAAGGCTTAATTAACATATAGAATAAATTATATACTTTAGTTTTTGCTTTAATTCCATTTTCAGGAATTAGTATTCCAAGCCTAATCATATAAGCATCTTTAAATCCTTTATCTAAAATATAATTTTCAGTTTTCCCCTTTACATTAGCCCAGTATATCATGCTGCTCTGAGTGGTACTTGTACCTTCACCGGAGACATAATTCATAATTGAATTTGGGTTAATACTATGTACTAAATCGGCGATGGCCTTAGTCATCTCAAAAGTTACTTTATAGTAATATTCAGAACTTTGTCCAAATGAAGTTATTCCCATACAATGAAAACAGGCATTACAATTTTTTATCTTCTTTTTTAATTCTTTAACTTTTAGAAAATCTGAAATAATTAATTCAGAAACTTTTGGATTTTTTATTTTTGAGGGAGTCCGATTAATCAAATAAATAGTTTTAACTCTTTTATCTTTGATACATTCCAGAAGGACAGATTTTCCTACCATTCCAGTACTTCCTGTGATTAATACATCCATGTTATTTTTTATTGTAAATTAGAATATGGGGCAAAATAAATTAAAAATTTCATTATTTTTTTTAATCTCAATTTTAATTTTTTTTGAATCTAAATCAGAAGAAGCCAATTATAATCCATCCGCTGAGATAATTAATTCGTTTAACAAAACTGCTGATAGTATACTTTTATTACTGACAATTGAGCAAAAAGCTTCACAATTGCTTAGCACTTCAAGATCAATACCAGAGCATGGAATTGAAATGTATAATTGGTGGAATGAAGCCTTACACGGAGTTGCTAGATCCGCAAAAGCAACGGTATTTCCTCAAGCAATAGCAATGGGTGCAACATTTGATCCAGAGCTGATTAAAAAAACAGCTGATGTGATTTCAACAGAAGCAAGAGCAATATTTAATATTTTTAACCGTAAAAATATGCGAACAGAATATACTGGATTAACTTTCTGGTCTCCTAATATAAATATATTTAGAGATCCAAGATGGGGAAGAGGTCATGAGACTTATGGTGAAGATCCTTTATTAACTGGAAAAATTGGTAAAGCTTTTATTCAGGGATTGCAAGGGAATCATAACAAGTATCTAAAAGTTGCCGCAGGCGCAAAACATTTTGCTGTACATTCTGGTCCAGAAAATATTAGACATAGTTTTAATGCAAAAGTCAACTTGCAGGATTTGAACGAAACATATCTTCCTGCCTTTAAAGAACTAGTCGATGCAAATGTCGAAATAGTTATGTGTGCATATAATAGATTAAACGGAGAGCCTTGTTGTGGCAGTAATTTTTTATTAAATAATTTACTTAGAGAAAAATGGGGTTTTAAAGGACATGTTGTTTCAGATTGCGGAGCAATACATGACATTAAATCAAATCATAATTTTACAATTTCTGATGAAGAAAGTATTGCTTATGCAATAAAGGGAGGAGTTGATTTGAATTGCGGTTCATTATATAATTTAATTCCTAAGGCTATTGAACAAGGTCTTTTAACTGAAAAAGATGTGGATAAATCATTAAAAAGATTATTAATGACACGACTTAAACTTGGGATATTAAATCCTGTTAATGACAATCCATACAGTTATCTTAATGAAAAGGATATTAACAATAAAAAACATATAAATTTAGCCAAAGATGTAGCATCCAAGTCAATAGTATTATTAAAAAATTCAAATAATATTCTCCCATTATCTAAAAATATAAATAGACTTTTTGTAACAGGTCCTAATGCTGCAAATGTTAATACATTACTTGCAAACTATAACGGTTTAAGTTCAAATATTGTTACCCCACTAGAGGGTATCACAGCTAAAGTTTCAAATGGGACAATAATAAGATTTAATAAGGGTGTTGATTTGATTAATAATAATAATAGAACAGACTGGTCGGCAAGTTTAGCGGGTTCAAGTGATGTTACGATTGCAGTGATGGGTATTTCTGCTTTAATTGAGGGAGAGGAAGGAGCGGCAATTTCATCCGATGCAAATGGTGACAGAAAAACAATATCATTACCAGACAACCAGATCGATTACATAAAAAAATTAAGAGAAAAAGCTGGTGATAAACCAATAGTTTTGGTTTTAAAATCAGGATCTGCTATTGATCTTTCAGAAATTTCTAAATATGTTGATGCTATTATTTATGCTTGGTATTTAGGAGAACAAGGTGGTAATGCAATAGCAGATATTATATTTGGAGATATCAATCCATCTGGAAAATTACCAATAACAATCCCAAAATCATTAGCTGATATCCCGCCGTATAATGATTATAATATGGATAATAGAACTTATAAATTTACTAGATATAATCCTATGTATCCGTTTGGCTTTGGTTTAAGTTATTCAAACTTCGTTTATTCAAACCTATCCCTTGAAAGAAAAAAAATAAAGATGGGAAACTTGATTAAATTAAATTTTGAATTAAAAAACGACAGTAAAATTTCAGGTGATGAAGTTTTCCAGGTATATATAAAAGACATTGACGCTTCTTTCAGAACCCCTAACTCATCACTAATCTTTTTTAAAAGAATACACCTCAAATCAGGTGAAAAAAGAAAAATTAATATAATTATAAATGAAGATATGATGGCTATGGTTAACAAAGTTGGTGAAAAACAAATTGAATCTGGCGATTTTAAGATATATGTTGGAGGTTCATCTCCTGGTCAGCGCAGCGAAGAATTAGGAAAATATTTGATGGAGGCAATCTTCACAGTTGAATAAAATTAAAAATAACACAACTATTTATTGATACAAGTTATTTTAAAAAAAAATAGTAAAAGGTATATGCAATCATACTGAAGCTGATAAAAAAACTTAATTTAACCAAAGACTTATTATTCGGGTTTTTTCTAATAAATATTCTTATAACCCAATTCAAAATAAATAATACAATTATGATAATAAGTGGTGTTGGCATATTTCAAAGTTAAATTAAATTCCTTTTAATCTTTCGTAAAACTTATTAAATTCCTCTGAATAATTTCTATTATTTCTAAATGACCTTCCTTCTTTAATCTTAAGTTGATTTTCGTCTTTTTCAATAACGTATGACCAGATATATGGAGAAGCCTTATTGTCAAATCCCTTTTGTCCAAGTTTTAAATTCCAAAATATTAATTCATTATTTTTATTTGTAACAATATAATGCCCATTTGACAAAGTTATAAGTTGTTTGATTTTTTTTTCATTAATATAAGGCTGTAACTTATCATGATTTTTAGGAAACTTTTTAGTAAAAGTAGGTGGAGACTTATCAAATAATGAATAATAGGTGAAAATGTAGAAGTCTTCAAGCTCAATTTGACTAGACCACAATAAACTATTGAAGTACGTAGCTCTAGTATTAATGTCTTTATACTCAATGCTATTTTTTTTCAACTCTTGAGCTATTTTATAATGTGCTATACCCTTAAATGACAAGGTAATCAGCAGGTATGTTGTGCTAATAATAAGACCCAATGAATTGAATATTTTTCTTTTTTTTGAAAGCCTGTCTTGAAAGGCCGTTAATATAAGAAATATTAAAAAAGGAAGAGTATATATGGGGTCAATAATAAATATATTTTCAATAGCGACACGCCATTCAAATGGCCAAAATAGTTGAGTCCCCCAAGTAGTTTGTGCATCAAGTAATGGGTGTGTAATTATTGCCAAAAAAAACATTTTTAGCCAGTCATAGAAAGTAACATGCTGGTATTTTGGGTGTACTTTCTTTAAAATCCATGCCAGTATAGGTGCAGCGATAAATGGGAATAAAAGTGAATGAGAAAATCCTCTGTGCATCACAGATGCGGTAAGGTCATCAGTAAAAAATCTCGTAACTATATCGAGATCTGGAATAGTACCAGCTATTGCCCCAAGGACTATAGCTTTATTGCCTATTTTCTTTCCAAGTGTAGCTTCAGCTACTGAAGCTCCTAAAACAATTTGAGTTAAAGAGTCCATAAAAAAAGAGGCTTTTAAAAATACTTAAAAGCCTCTTCAATAATTATACCTTTTGTTAATAGGTAATCATTAAACTTTCTTCCTCAATCCATGTTCCAACAGGTTCATCTCTCATGGCCTTCCACTCACTATCTGCATTTCTCTTTTTCATTCTCTCCTCGAGTCCATTGAAATAAGCAGCTCTTGACTGACCTAATATAACCATAACATAATCTCCATTTTCTGTTCCACCAAAAACTGGTTCAAGCATTAAAGTGATGTATTTGTTATTAAGTTTTATATCATTCTGAATTTGTTTTTTTTGCATTTCTTCAAATGCATTTCTTTCCCCCCAACCAATATCAACTGTAACATGTCTTCTATATGTATGTTTTGGTAATTCTTCCATCAAATTCATTCCTTCAGGCACGTAGCTAAGGTCTGGTCTCATTTTAAATACATGACTCATAACAAACTCGGTATTTGTTCCTTCAAAAGCATTTTCACCATTCATTTCTCTAAATTTTGACAAAACCTGAGGTCTTAAATTTTCATTAAAGTTTTTTTCCCAAGCCTCGTAATCAGCAAGACTTTCAAATGCTTGAGAAAAATAAACAGAATTTCCATCCATTTCTGTAAGCAAGAATGTTCTGGGTGCATTTTCATACATTTCTAAAACTAGATTTTTCCAATCATTCATTAATTTTTCAGTCTTTGCCTGATTAGTTGTTTCCCACTCATTTGAAATTACATACTCAGGTAATTGAGCAAAAGTTACTAAAGTTGTTAGTAAGCATAATGCACTTATTATTATATTTTTCATATTTAATTAAAATTAGTTAAGCGGCCAATATAATCATTATTCAGATTCACTCAAAATAAGATTATAGTTTGTTATGTCATAATTAATATTTTTAAAATAAATTTATATTCAAGTAATATCTACAAAAAGTTTCATGAAAAAATTGATAATAGTTAGACACTCTAAATCATCATGGAAAGACTTGAGCTTAACTGATTTTAATAGACCGTTAAACGGAAGAGGTAAATTAGATGGGCCTCTAATGGCAGATTATTTAAAGAGAAAAATCAATAAAATCGATTATCTGCATTCTAGCAGCTCTTTAAGAACTTTTGAAACTTCTAAGTATTTTATTAACCAAATTCAATTTGAAAAAATAGAATATGATGATTCTTTATACCACTGCTCCTCATCTTCAATATTAAAGATGATTATGAATTATTCAGAAGATTATCAATCCGCTATGATTATCGCTCATAATCCTGGATTAACTAATTTAATTAACAGCATAACAAATATTTTGTTAGATAATTTACCTACAACTGGTATTGCAGAAATCATTTTTGATTGTGCCGAGTGGAATAATATTTCATTGCAAAACAGTAATCTTATTGAATTAAAATTTCCTAAGCAATTAAAATAATTTTATATATTTAAGTTAGCTAACCAAAAATTTAATTTATGACACTTATAATGATATTACAGCTAATAATTGCAATCGGGTTAATTAACGTTTGGCTTTTTAGGTTTAATAAGGCTACAAAATACAGAGGTGCAAATGCTAAAAATATGGAGGAAGAATTCGCAGCATATGGTTTGCCGATTTGGCTTATGTATGTTGTTGGTGCTTCCAAGGTTTCAATCGCGTTAATGCTTATAATTAGCTTTTGGGTAGAGGAGTTACTGGTATACAACTTAATCGCATTGGCTGTATTAATGATTGCAGCTGTATTTATGCATGTCAAAGTAAAGGATCCGATAAAAAAATCTTATCCAGCATTATCAATTTTATTTATGATTGCATTGATTATGTACTTAACAATGAGTTAATCAATCAAAATTATCAGCTAACTTTAAAAGATTGAAAACTTGAATCAATTATGTTTTTTTGCTTTATTATATGTTTTCAATTCCACGTCATTTTTAGCTAATGATTACATAATCAATAGCTTTGATAATCATCAGATTTATGGGACATTAAGTCAATCAGACAAGTCAAACTCTCCATTGGCAGTGATTATTTCCGGTTCTGGCCCAACAGATAGAGATGGAAACAATATTTCCTTAAAAAGTGATTATTTAAAAATGTTAGCTGAAGGCCTTTACGAAAGAGATATAAGCACATATAGATATGATAAAAGGGGAGTTGGGAAAAGTTTAGGCAGTATAAAAAGTAGTAATGAAATTAAATTTTCCGATTATTTAAATGATGCAGTTGCGATTATAAAACATTTCAAGACAACAGAAAGGTTTAAAAGTATTGTGGTAATTGGACATAGTGAGGGTGCATTAATAGGAATGATAGCAAGCAAGCCCATAGCTGATGGCTTTATTTCAATAGCTGGATCTTCAGAAGATTATTTAACTTTAATTGAGAGACAACTGTCAATTCAGCCTGAATATGTGAAGTTAATGTCAGCCCCAATTTTAGAGCAATTAAAAAACAACAAATTAGTTGATTCCGTTCCACCTCTATTAAATAGCCTATTTAGGCCCAGTGTTCAAAAGTTCCTGATTGAAGCATCAAACTATAATCCCGTTTTAGAGATATCAAAATTAAATATCCCTATTTTGATTATTCAGGGAACTAATGATATTCAAATTGATGTTAATGATGCTATTATGTTAAATAAAGCTGCAAAGTTTTCTAGATTAAAAATCATTGGTGGTATGAATCATGTTTTTAGACAAGCGAGTCAAAACAGGTTATTAAATCTTCAAACATATGGAAATCCAGAACTTCCAATTGATAATAATATGGTAAATTTAATCGCAGATTTTATTGAAAAATATTAAAAAACCGCCCAAAGGGCGGTTTTTAATATTTAAAAGGATTTTAAATGTATTTTTATAACTTAAAAATTACACCTAAAGTTGGGCTTGCCCATCTGTTATTCATAGTGCCTTCCCATCCAATGTTCATAGATGAATCGTCACCTTGCTTACTATAAGAAAGTATATTTGCAAGGTTAAAATCAAGTATGATATTTTCAGTCATAAAATAGTTAAATCCAAAGCCAGCTCCTAATGAAGTTGCACTATCAGAATAACTATCACCACTATCTATACCTAAGCCGAGGCTAAAATATATTTTATTTCTATCGTTTAGATCCAAAAAGTAGTTTCTAGCAGAAAAAGAAACATTAGTGTCAGACATTTCACTAGTACCATCATCACTGCTCATAAGACCAATTGAAACTCCAAGAGCCCAATCATCAGTTAAGAAATAATGTGCACCAGGTGCAATGGTTGATTCACTCGTTTCAACACCGTTAGTGTCGTCAGAGCCAAAAGTTACACTACCACCTAAAACCCAGTCACCTTGAGCAAAACCGTAGCTTGCATCGTCTTGGGCATTAATAGTAGAAATACCAAAAAATAATACCGTAATAAAAAGTAATAATTTTTTCATTTTAAATCAATTTTTAGTTAATATGAGGCAAATATACGAAATTATTTAAAAAGGAATTTGTTTTTTATGATATCAGCAAATTATACACCCTTTTTTTAATAAATCATTAGATATTAAATGCTGATTAATAAACACCTAAGAAAAAAAGGAGAAATTCATTAAATTTGACTTAAAATTAGCTAATCAATGTTTTCTAGACATAGACACCTTTCATATAGAACTTCTAATCCAGCTTTAAATTCAAATACTTTTGGAAATATCCAAAAAAAAGATTCCTTATATCTTAATGAAGGTATGACAATCAAAGGTACCGTAGATAAAACAGCATTAGCATTGAGTTTGTTGTTAATTTCAGGCTATTATTGTTATTCCCTTGGTGAACAGTCTTTAACAATTATTCTAATGTTTATTGGAATTTTCTTAGGCCTTATTTTATTTTTTACTACCATTTTCAAAAAGTCTTGGGCACCATTCACAGTTCCCTTTTATTCAATTTCACAGGGTTTTGTACTTGGAGGTATATCCTTCTATTATAATACTCAATATGAAGGGATTGTATTACAAGCTATTTTGCTAACTATTCTTGTTCTAGTTTCAATGCTTTTTGCTTACCGATCTAAAATAATAAAGCCTACTGAAAACTTTAAGTTAGGTGTATTCTCCGCCCTGATGGCTGTAGTTCTTTTATACTGTGTAGGTTTTATTATGAGTTTTTTTGGATCTGGTATTCCAATTCTTAACCCTAATAATTCATCATTGATTAGCATTGGTTTCTCCGGACTTGTTGTAATACTTGGTGCTTTTTGTTTGGTAATAGATTTTGACTTTATTGAAGAAGGTGCAGAGAAGGGAGTCCCAAAATACATGGAGTGGTATGGTGCTTTTAGCCTTCTGGTTACATTAATCTGGTTATACATGGAAATAATTAAATTATTGGCTAAACTTAGAAACAGGTAGTCAGATTACATTTGGGATTTCCATTATATCAATAACAAATGCAAGTCCAAATACTTCTCTTAGCTGTATCTTTTTTATAGCATTATCATCATATATACATTGTATAATCAGACTTGTAGACAAGTAATCATTTATTTTCATGAAAGCAGAAAGAGTATAGTCAACATCAATATTATCAGCCTTGTATAAGTAATCAGAGTAGAGATTAACTCTTTGTTCCAACATTATATTATCCATTAGCTCAAATTTGTAGAAGGCACTAATTGATGCACCAAGTTCAAACCTGGAATTTTGACCCCTAGGAATACCAAAATATTCTTCACCTTCATTTAAATCATTGGTGAATTTCTTACTTGCAAGAATTAATCTTCCCGTCACTGGCGCAAAATTTACCCAAAGAGAATTACTTTCCTTCCAATAAACACCAACACCTAATTGGATATAAGCCGGAGAAAATATTCTTGTTTTTTCGGTTCTAATTTCATTTCCCTCCTCATTAGTTGAGTATTTAAACCCCTTTGCAAATTGTGTTTTGAAGTTTAAAAAGCTTGAAAAGCTAAATTTATCAATAAACTTTTTCCCCATTACGGAGTTTATTTCTATTCTATCATCAATTTTTTTAAAATACTTACTATCACTATTTTTATTGATCCCAAATGAGCCAATCATTTTTGTATCCCAGGACCACCCATTTCTATAGTAATTTAGATTGTAATCAACAGAAAGTGTACCCGCAACGCTATTTTCACCACCAGAAATCCAATTACTGAAAGCTGTCTGATTAATTAAAAAACTTGTTTTACCAGATTTTTGCCAGCCTTCAACTTTTGTTGAATCAGCTATTTTTTGCTGTGAAAAGGCAGCTAAATTAAGAGTCAGTAAAATTAAAATTAAAGTCTTTTTCACTAAATGAATTTCAAATGAAGTATAAAATTATAAATTATTCATTTTTCTTTAAAATTTAGAATTCATAATTTGTTAACCATATGAATATTATGAAACTTATTGTATTTCAAATTTTTACTCTTTTTGTATTATCATGCTCCACCACAAAACAAGAATACATAGTTGAGCTTGACTCAAATTGGGAATTTAAATCTGAAAATGATAAAGAGTACCTACCTGCATCTGTTCCTGGCACTGTTCATTTAGACCTATTACAAAACGGAAAAATTGATGATCCTTTTTTTAGACTAAACGAGCATAAGCTACAATGGATAGATAAACTTGATTGGGAATATAGAACAAGTTTTGATGTAAATGATTTTCATTTTGATTATAAGGCTATAGAATTAGATTTTTTTGGCCTAGACACATATGCTAATGTTTTTTTAAATGATTCTATGATTTATTCATCAAATAATATGTTTGTTGGAAAAACAGTGAATGTTAAGAAAAAGATTAAAAAAGGTAAAAATACTTTACTTGTAAAATTTAAATCACCCATTGATGTTGGAATTGAGAAATATGACAAGCTCGGATATAGGCTGCCCGATAATGCTAATGATCTTTCTGAAATCGGTAAAGTGCCGGATAATAAAAAAGTAGGTGTTTTTGAGAGAAAAGCCCCCTACTCTTTTGGTTGGGACTGGGGACCTAGACTAGTAACCTCAGGAATCTGGAGGCCAATAAAAATTAACTTTTGGAATAATTTTCAAATAAAAGACCTTCATTTTACACAAAAAATAGCAGATGATAATGCTTTAATAAAAGCTGAGGTTGAGGTACTTTCTTTGCTTGATAATCGGAATGTAATTGCAAAAATATATGTTGATAATAAAATTATTATAAAACAGTTGATTCATTTAAAAAAGGGAAATAATAAATTCTCAATTCCTTTTACAATTACTGAATTCGAAAGATGGTGGCCCAATGGTATGGGAAGTCAAAAACTTTATGATGCAAGGCTTGAAATCTCCCATGAAAATTATGTATCTAAAGCTTCAAAATCAATTGGATTGAGAACAATTGAACTGGTTACTGAAAAAGATTCGATAGGAAATAATTTTTTCTTTAAGGTAAACGGGATTCCTACATTTATGAAAGGAGTTAATTATATTCCACAAGATGTTTTTTTGCCAAGAATTAAAGTTTCTGATTATGAAAAATTATTATCTGCAGCTGTAGATGCCAATATGAATATGATTAGAGTTTGGGGAGGAGGAATTTATGAGGATGATATATTTTATGAATTATGTGATAAATATGGACTACTAGTTTGGCAGGACTTTATGTTTGCCTGTGCTATGTACCCCGGAAATGATAGTTTTTTAAATTCTGTTGAGCAGGAAGCAATTTATAATGTAAAAAGGATAAGAACACACCCGTCACTTGCACTATGGTGCGGAAATAATGAAGTTTTATCAGCATGGGAAAATTGGGGATGGAAAAATGATATAATCGAAAATCAATCACAAGAAATTGCAGATACTATTTTTAAAGCGTACGATCAAATCTTTCACAAAATATTACCTAAAGTGATACAAGAATATGATATAGCGACAGATTATTGGTCTTCTTCACCAAGCAGCTCAACAGGTATTCCAGAATCCCTGACAAGTGGAGATGCACATTACTGGGGAGTATGGTGGGGTAAAGAACCATTTAGTACATATGAGGATAAAATCCCAAGATTTATGTCAGAATTTGGTTTTCAATCTTTTCCTGAATTTTCATCGGTCAAAAAATATACAAATCCCTCAGATTATGATATTTACTCTGATGTTATGAAATCACATCAAAGATCCAGTATCGGAAATAGTACAATTGAAGAATATATGCAACGTGATTATAGAGTCCCTGATTCATTTGAACATTTTTTGTATGTAAGTCAACTACTACAAGCAGAAGGAATTTCATTAGGTATGGAGGCCCAAAGGAGGAGCAGAGACATATGTATGGGTAGTCTATACTGGCAATTGAATGATTGCTGGCCAGTTGCATCTTGGTCAAGTATTGATTACTTTGGAAAATGGAAGGCACTGCATTATCATACAAAAAAGTCATTTGAAGAGACTATTTTATCATTTCATAAAAATAATAATGAGTTAGCGGTATATTTTGTAACAGATAAATTAGATAGTGAAAAATATAAGTATATTTTTCAGTTAACGGATTTTTCAGGGAAAATTTATAATTCTTGGACTGGTGAGTTTAATTCAATCCCTAACAATTCGAAAGTAATTAGCAATATAAATTTATCATCAATCAGTGTTGATAGTGACTATTTTAAAGATAAATTTATCTTCTCATATATTACACATGATGATGAAATTATTACTGAAAAAATTGAGTATCTAACTTCTTTAAAAAATCTTAAACTAACTAAACCTAAACTTCAGTATGATGTTAATGTCGTAGGTAATTCTTATGAAATCAAATTAATTTCTGAAAACTTGATTAAAAATTTATTTATTGACTCGAACTCAGAATATAATTTTTCAGATAATTATTTTGATCTATTACCCAATAAAGAAAAAATAGTCAGAATAAATAGAGATAATTTTAGTTCAGCCAGCTCATTTGAAGAAAGCCTTCGTTTTACAAGCCTCTATGATACTTACTGATTTTTAATAAAAA
>CACLPI010000014.1 GCA_902608795.1 uncultured Bacteroidota bacterium | reverse complement strand
CTCTAAATCAAGGTATAAGTTTTTTAATGTTATTAATAAAGAATTATCAAAAATTAAAGATTATACTCATAATGCTAAAAACCCAATTTATAATCTCAGATATCAGCTAAAAAATCAGTTAGATAGGGTTAATTATACAATACCAAAACTTGATATTAAACTAAGAGACTATGAAATCCAAAATGGAGAGAAATTACTAAAATCAATGTTTCATGAGCAAAAACCAGTTATCTCCATTTTTACTTTTGCAACTGGCGATAAATGTTTTAGCAAGGATTGGTGGAGAGGATTTTATTCAAAAATCAAAAATTTTGAAGATAAATACAATATTTTAGAAATTCTACCTGCTGAAAATGTCTCGCAAATTGATTTTGCTGCTAAATCCTACTACAGTAGAGATATCAGAGAAATTGCTAGTGTTATCTCAAATGTTAAAATATTTATTGGAGCCGATAGCGGTATGATGCATTTAGCTAATTCAAGCAAAGTAACAACGATTGGCTTATTCAGTGTCACAGAAGCAGAATTTTATGGTGTCTATGGTGATAAGAATATTAATATAAATACTAACAATAAAGACTTGGATTTCATCGTAGATTCAATTAGGGAAAGAATCTAACCCGAATTGTCTTATAATTTATATTATGTAAAATAGAGTTTTGTATTACTAACCTGCTCTAGAATAATAAAAAACTAATTTTTAATAATTTTACGGTTTGTTATTTGGTTTTCCACCTCTAGTTTGATATAATACATACCATTTGCTAGTTGAGAAATATTAATTTCATCTGATGTGACTCCTTCAATCACTTTCTTTCCTATAGAATTATATATACTATAGTTAATCGATAAATTCTTGGTAAGATGAATAATTCCATTGGTTGGATTTGGATATAATAATAAATCATTCAGAATATTCTCGGCTACGGAAAGACCCGCGCTTAATGCTTGATAAGCATTAACTCTTCCATATCCATGATAAATATCATAACCTTGTATATCTTCTGCAGGGTCTCCAACCAGATCATCGGCAGAATCACGGATAATTTGATAGATTTGATCAGGTGTTCTGGTTGAATCTTGAGATAAAAGTAAGGAGGCAATACCGGCAACTAAAGGCGATGCCTGGGAGGTTCCACCCCAATAATAATTATAATCAGAATTAGAATTAAAAGTTAAACCATATATATAGTTTCCAGGTGCAACTACATCAATATGAGATCCATAGCTACTTCCACCACCCCAAAAAAAAGGAGATGTTCTTGAATCATCGGGATCAGTAGATCCAACAGAAAAAGAATTATAATATCCCGCAGGATAATATACTTGATCTGAATCTTCATTCATCATTGAAACAAAAACCGGAACATTATTATTCACTGCAAAATTAACAGCGTCCTCCATAGCTTGTGAATAGCTTGAACCTCCAAGTGACATATTAATAATATTTGCACCATTATTTACAGCATAATAAATAGCATCAATCCACCAACTGTAATATCCCCAATTTTCATCATTAATGACTTTTAGCGGCATAATTTTACAATTCCAATCTACTCCAGCATAGCCAGTCGAATTGTTGGAAATAGCACCAATTATACCTGCTACATTTGTACCATGTCCATGATCATCTGTAGGATCATTATCATTATTAGCAAAATCATATCCATTTTCTTGGTTATCATTATTCCAAACTCTACCCAGAAATTCTGGATGATCTAATTTTATACCCGAATCTAATACTGCAACCACAATCTCTGAGCTACCTGTTTCAATATTCCAAGCTAAATCCATATCAACATCAGCGTCAGTTTGAGATTCTGAGTTAAAACTACCATCGTTATATAAACTCCATTGTCTATACCAGTAGGTATCATTCGGAATTATCTGTGATTGGTTAGATATTTGATTATTAGCTGAAGAAATTCCAGACCCTTTCCCTATATAATCAGGTTCTACAAAATCAAAAATTGATAATTCTGTATATTTTTTTACTGCTTTTTTAATATCAATATTATCTTTAAATTCTATCTTATATATCTTATTATTTATTGCACCTCCAATAAATTTTATTTTTTCAATTTTATTGTTGTTATTAAGTTTATCTAATAAAAGGATATTAAACTTTTTAGACTCAAAGTTTATCTTAAAATCAACATTATCTTTAAATTTTATTATTAAACTTTTTTGTGAATAATCACCGACTGACTGAGCGATAATATTAAAAAAACAAAAGGTCGAAAAAATTAATATTAAAATTAGTTTGTTGGTATTTATCATGATTTAATAATTGTATGGCTTTCTGATCTTTTCCCAAACTTTAGAATAATAATATATATCCCATTATTGACGTAATTTAAAGTTATTTTTTTACCAACATAAGAACTTCCTATTTTAATCTGCCTTCCATTTAAATCATAAATTTCATATTTAAAACTTTGTGAATATTCAGAGTGTGTAACCATAATTTCATTTCGAAATGGATTTGGGGTAATTTTAAAAAACTTATCATTTAAATTTTGATTATTTAAAGTGTTACTATAGCAATTTTCATCAACGGAATACTCAGGCTTAACTAACTCATTAATTTTATTATCTGTAAAGCTTTCGTTTGAACTGTGATTAAAGAATGTTGAGTTTATAGCGTTATCATCAGCACCAATAAAATCCTGTAAAAGTGTTCCTAAAGTTTCTCTAAAATCATATTGAAAGGTTTCTAATTGCCAATTATTTTCATCAGTAGCTTCCAGAAGGTCAGGATTTGTTCCGCTAATGCCACCATTGATTGCGCTTCCAAAAACAAACATTGGTGCAATCTCGCCGTGGTCTGTTCCTAAATTACCATTTTCTTTTGCTTTTCTTCCAAATTCAGAAAAAGTAAGACCAATAACATCATCTTGAAACCCTTGATTGGAAATATCTTGAAAAAAAGATGATATTGCGTTATTTAATTCTGTAAGTAAATTGTTATGATCTCCAAGAATATCATTTTGTGACTGGACTTGTGAATTATGAGTATCAAAACCATTAAGTTTAACAAGATAAACTTTTGATTCAAGTCCACCACTTATTAATCTGGCAACAGTTTTTAGTTGATTTGATAAATCTGAATCTTCATATGTAGCAGAATTTGCCCCACTATTAAATGCATTAGAAATAGCTTCAGAATATAAGGTTGAAATTTGATCATTTTCTATAATATATTGTAATTCCTGACCATAATGAGAATCAGGAATAAAAGAGGGGGCTTCTCCACCTAGCCCACTTAAAACAGAATAAAATCCTGATGCATCTTGCCCTTCAATATTAATGGACAGACCATGTTCATGCTCCCCTAGAAAACCTAAAGACCCAGCTTTTGAACCAATTTCAACTCCAATCGGGAAGGATTGATCTAATAAATCATAATAATAAGATTCAATAAACCTACCAATCCATCCTGAATCACCCCCTCCATTTAGCCAACTATTTCCATCATTTCCAGTATTATAAATATCGGTTGAAGCAAAATGGCTTTTATTTTGTGAAGGGTATCCAACCGCTTGAAGAATTCTCAGATGCCCAGAATCATATAGGTTTTTGAAACCATTTAAAGATGGATGAAGACCAATTTGTTGTTCATCTGAAAGTGATGAATCTAAATTTATAAATGAATTTATTCCAGTTTCAGGGACCTTAATAGTTGGTCTTAAATTACTGTAAATATCATATTGGTTTATTGGTATAATTGTATTTAAACCATCATTACCACCCTTAAGATAAATTAAGACTATTTTTCTATTATTAATGTCACAGTTGATGTAATTTTTACTGATATTCAGTGCATTTGCAATTTGTGCTGGGAATAGACCAATGGCAGAAGCCGTTGAGGTAAGTTTTATAAAATTTCTTCTTTTCATATAAATCTACATTAGTTGATTTTCTGCTGCATTAATCATGGATTTTATAAGTAGGTCTAGCTTATTTCTAACGATTGTATCATCTCCACTGGAAATATAATTATTCCAAGTATCAGTCCAATAATAGCTTGGATATCCGTCTAAAATTAAATCAGCAAAATACTCTATCCTTTGTGGTTGAATTGAAAATGGATATAAAATTTCTGAAATATCGTTTATCAAGTTATATATATCGTTTGGTGAAGATATATGCTCCTGTATCAACAACACACTATCAATTGAGGATCCAAATTGGCCATTTTGACCCAAAGCATTCCTTCCTGTTATTAAACATTCAACCATTCTATACCTTGCTAAAATCGTTGCTGAGGAAAACCATAATCTATCGAAATCAGGTGATTGATAAACTGCAGGATATCCAGCTACTGTTTCAGGTTCGAAGAGATTCATTCCTGTCATCGGAAAGTATGTATTTTTCAAAAAGAAAATAGAGAATCTGTAATAATTATCGATATCAATATTTGGGTCAGGAATTTGAAAGTTAAGATTTCTTATACAAGAAGAAATTAATTGTAAAGGAGATTTTATAATCGAACCAATAATTTCATCACTTGGGTCATTATCTCCAGCATCATAAAAATGCTGAGAGGACAAAAGTGTTTTTACAATTGGTAAAACATTATAATTGTTTGAAACTAACTGCTGACTCAATGGAATAATTATATTTATTTCATCCTCCGGCTTCCACTCGCTTTTTACAAAGAATCTGTACAACTTTTCAACATATGCCTTAGCAGTTGCACCTTTAGCAAATATCATGTCAACAAATTCGTGAAGTTCAATTAAAATTGACTCCTCATCATCTCCTCCCTCTAAAACATAGTTGTCAAATGCATGGCTAAATATTTTTTGACCTTGATCATGTTGATTTACGGAAATTCTTCCAATAGGAATTTCTGTATCAGGGTCAATATTGCTTCTATCCAATTGGGTTTTAAAACCGGAAAATACCCTAGCAGCTTGGATGACATCATCTTCTGTATAATTTGTATAATCTCCCTCGCCTATTTGCTCTCCTTTGGTAATTGTAAATAATTCTAAAAATTCTCTTGCATAATTCTCGTTTGGATTATTTGCATTATTCTGCGTATTATCTAAATAATTCAACATTGCATTGTCAAGGGTAATTTTTTTTGCTAAATCTTTAATACTACCCTCAGAAAAATGATTAAGTAGTCTTAAATGATCATAAAAATAATGTGATGCACCAGCTTGGCCATTAGCTATTGTAAAGGTTGAATGTAGAAAAAATAATAATTTGTCCCTTAAGTTATTTCTGCTTATCATGTTATAGAACCACCATTGAGATATTAATCCCCTTTTTCTACCCTGATTGGGAACATCTGGAGGATAAGTATCAGATGATAACCAATAACCGTGAGGGTTATCATTTGGTTTTGGATCATAAGGTTCAGAATAGGCAATTGAATTATCCTGGGTTAAAACCTCAAACGCTTCATCAACGTTCAAATTTGAAATGGTATATAATAGATTTTTATTATAATGAAAACAAGCCCTTCTCAGTAAGTGTTTTGCTCTTGAAACCCCTAAATTAGATGTAATTGGAGCTAAAGACATGATTAATTTTTTTCAATATATACTGATGTGGACGGGAAAGCAAACTCACAATTATATCTATTAATTATTTCAATGATTTCATAATTAATTTTTTGTTGAGTATCAATTAATATTTCCCAATCTGGACTGTCAACATAGTAAAGAACCATAATATCTAACGAGCTAGCACCAAAATTTAGAAATCTAACCCTGCCGTCCTGATTTGTCATTGAATGATTATCAATAAGTTTTTGAATATCAGCTACAATATTCTTTATGTTTTCAACAGATGTATCGTATGTTAGACCAATGTTGAACTTGACTCTTCTAACAGGTCTTGCGCCTAAATTGTCAAGCTCAGTACTAATTATATTTTTATTGGGAACCGTAACAATACTTTTATCAAATGTTCTGATTCTTGTACTTCTAAATCCCACTTTTTCAACGATGCCTGTAACTCCACCTAATGTTACAATATCTCCAACAGTAAATGGTTTATCAAAGAAGATAGTGAATGACCCCAGAAGATTTTCTAAACTTTCTTTAGATGCTAAAGCAAATGCAACACCACCTATTCCAAGTCCAGTGACCAACGCAGCTATATTTACTTCAAATACATTTCCTAAAATCATTACAATTCCAAAAACTATGGTTAATACTTTTGCTACGTCAATTGCAAATGGAATTAACTGATCATCTACTTTACTTTCTGTTTCCACAGCCTTATTTTCAAGTTTAAATCCAATAAAATCAATAGTTTTACTTATCGTCCAAAAAATTGTAATTAGCAATAATAGATTGTAGCCTTTATCGAAGTATTTACCAAGATCTACACTGCCCTCTTGAGGGGAATTTAAAAATTCTGGTAAAGCAATAAATTGAGATGAAAAATATATTACCAAAAGAACGAAAAAATATTGTAGGGGTTTTTTTAACAAAGAATTAAACTTTTCTTTGTCATTTTGATTAAGATCCTTGCCAAAAAAATTAAATAATAATTTGGAAACAAATATTCTAACAGGTATTGTAAGCAATAAGCCAATTAAAAAAGAAGCGGAAAAGTAAACATAATCGGTAATACTATTTCCTAAAAACTCAAAATCTAAAAAATCCATTTGATATGTAATATATATTTTATAAAAGTATTAAATAATTTTATTTCAATAATATTTTGTCAAAATTATACAAGTTGCATTACAATATTTATTAAATTAATGACTTAAACCTAAAATATAACTAAATTTTATTATGAAAATGATTAAAAAAATACTTTTTTTTACAATTTTAGCCACATTAATCTACAGCTGCAATGCACCTGAAAAAAGTGTTGGCATGAATACATGGGATGGCATGAGTGAACTTAAATGGCATATTGGTACTGAAGATCCTATAAGTACCGTGATGGAATATGAAGATGCCTGGAGAAATCGAGATTTTGATAAAATGAGATCAATGTCAACTGATAGCACAACATTTCTTGGTGGTGATGGTGTTAGCACAAGTCTTGACGAATTAATTGAAAATATTAAAAAAAATGATATAACTCGAGATTCATTAGGCGCCTCATTAAGCTGGGAGACCAAATCAATATTTTCTGTTGATATTGCACCTGGACAAGGCGGTGAGCTTGTACATAGCTTCATTGACGTTGAGTACAAAGAAGATGATGCAGTTAATAGATGGAAAGGTATGCAAAGATGGTATATAATTGAAGGAAAAGTGGTTAATAGAAGTTCTTATTGGCAAGATATTCAAGAAGAAGAATAAATTAAAAATTAAAAAAATTATGAAATACATTAAATTATTTATAAAACTAACGCTCATCAGTATATTAATTTACAGCTGTAATTCCCCGGAGAGGTCTATGGGATTTACCAATTGGTCACCAGATGGAAAAGAATATAAATTCTTCTTAGGCACTGATCAGGCTGTGCAAGTAGTTAAAGATTTAGACAAAGCTTGGGCTGAAAGAGATTATGATAAAATGAGAGAATATATCTCCGATACTGCTAAGTTTTACTGGCCTAACGGATTGATTAACAATGGCGTGGATGAGATTATTGATGTTATATCATCAAATGAATCAACTGATAATGCATGGACATTTAATGGTGCCTTTTCCGTTGATATCAATCCTGCTGTAGGTGGTGAACATGTTCATGCTTCATTAAGTGGTAATATTGCAGATTCACTTGGTGTTAAAAGAGACTATCATGAGAAATATTATGTCATTGACGGAAAAGTTGTAACATGGCACCAATGGAGAATGAATGTTAACCCTGAAGATGAATAGTGAATTTTAAAAAAAACAATTATGAAACAAATTAAACAAGTATTAACTTTAACAATAATTGCCATATTCTTAGTGAGCTGTAACTCTCAGGAAAGATCAGTTGGTTTTAATGATTGGTCTGATGATGGCAAAGAGTATAAATTTCACTTAGGTACAGAGTCATCTATTGATGTTGTTAAAGAATTTGACAAATTATCATCAGGAAAGAATTATGATGGGATGAATGAGATTTTTTCTGACACAACAGTTATCACTTATCAAAATGGTCAAAAAGCTTCTATTCAGGATTTTATTTCAATGAATGTGCGAAGAGACTCAATTCTTGAAGCAAATGATGCAAAATTGAATTGGGATTTATTAAGAGCTTTTTCAGTTGATATTGATCCTACAAGAGGTGGTGAACATGTAAATGCAATGTTTATGGGTAAATACGAGGATAGTGAAGTTATTAATACATTCTATGCAAATTTATGGTTCTACATAATTGATGGTAAAATCATCACTTTAAATCAATATAATCAAGATATTATTGATCAAGAATCTAATGATTAAACTTTCATAAAAAGAGTTTAAAAAAAAGCACCTCGATGAGGTGCTTTTTTTATATAAAATAGTGATATATATTAGAGCACTAGTTATTTCCTAGTATCAAAGGTAGTCCATCATCACCACTACCAATTACGACAACTTTTGAGTTATTTGACTCAGCTAATTTTAATGTAGCTTCGATACCTTTATCTCTTAAAATATTTGGTGTTAAGGAGGCTGCTAAAATTCTATTTGCATCAGCTTTACCTCTAGCTTCTATCCTTTGCTTATCAGCTTCTTTTGCTGCTGTTACAAGTCTAAATTCATATTCAAGAGATTCCTGTTCCTGCTTAAGCTTTCTTTCGATTGCTTCTTTGATAGAAGGTGGAAGAGTAACATCTCTTACCAGAATTTCATTTAACTGAATATATTGATCGTCCACTATCTTTTGAGTCTCAACAAAAATTTCAGTTTGAATTGCATCTCTCTTGGATGAATAAAGTTGTTCAGGAGTATATCTTCCAACAACACTTCTTGCTGCAGATCTGATAGCTGGCAAAAGAATACGTTGTTTATATGCCTCACTTTTTTCTTTGTGTAGTTTTCCCAAATCTTCATATTTTGGCTGAAACCAAGCAGAGGCCTCTAGCTGAATGTCTAATCCATTTGATGATAAAACATTCATTTTTTCAAAAACCTCTTGTTGTCTAACCTCATAAATAAAGACTGAATTCCATGGTAAAATGAACCTTAAACCTTCATCCAGTGGAGGCTCATCGGTTACTACACCGCCTCCAAAAAGTCTATACTCTACTCCAGCCTCACCACTTCCGATAGTTACTATTGATTTAGCAACTAGTAATAATCCAAATGTTAATGCGATTAACAATGGAATTCCAATTCTTGGTAAATTATTCATAATTATTAATTTTTAAATTTATTTTTAAGTTAATAAACCACCATTTACATGGATAGTTTGTCCTGTTACGTAAGAGGCCATATCGCTCCCTAGCCAAACACATGTGTTAGCTATATCAAAAGGCGTGCCTCCCCTTTTCAGCGGAATAGAATTTCTCCATTCCTGTACTACTTTTTCATCTAGAACATCAGTCATTTCAGTTTCAATAAATCCTGGTGCAATTACATTACATCTTATATTTCTTGAGCCCAATTCCAGAGCAATAGATTTAGAAAACCCTATAATTCCTGCTTTGGATGCAGCATAATTTGATTGACCTGCATTTCCTTTCACTCCAACAACTGAACTCATATTAATAATTGAACCAAATCTTTGTTTTAACATTGTTCTCTGTATTGCTTTAGTCATATTAAATACAGATTTTAAATTTACTTCAATTACTTTATCAAAATCATCTTCCTGCATTCTCATTAGTAAATTATCTCTGGTAATTCCAGCATTATTTATCAAAATATCAATTACTTCAAATTCTTGTGTAATATTTTCAACTAATTTTTGACAATCTTCATAACTTGATGCATCAGATTTATAACCTCGAACTATGACTCCCTCAACTGATAATTCTTTTTCAATTTCCTTTGCTAAATCGTAGGAGCTTGAATAAGTAAATAAAACATTCGAACCTTGTTTAGCAAAAGTTTCAGCTATTCCCCTGCCAATGCCTCTAGTGGCTCCAGTTATGATAGTCGTTTTATTTTTTAAAATTTTCATATTATTTATTATAAATTTCTAATACTTTTTTACCAATTTCAGCCGGTGAGTCAACAACGTGAATACCTGATTCTCTCAAAATTCTTTTTTTGGCTGCTGCAGTATCATCTGCACCACCAACGATTGCACCTGCATGCCCCATTGTCCTACCAGCAGGAGCAGTCTCTCCGGCAATAAAGGCAATTATAGGCTTATTTGAATTGGATTTTAAATACCAACTCGCTGCATCAGCCTCTAACATCCCTCCAATTTCACCAATAAGAACAATTATTTCTGTCTCAGGATCATTAATAAATAACTTCAAAGCGTCTTTAACGGTGGTGCCAATAATAGGGTCTCCACCGATTCCAATTGCGGTTGAAATGCCTAAACCCTCTTTAACAACTTGATCAGCTGCTTCATATGTAAGTGTTCCAGATTTTGAAATTACCCCTACTCTACCTTTTTTAAATATAAATCCTGGCATAATTCCAACCTTTGCCTCATCTGGTGTAATTATACCAGGGCAATTTGGACCAACTAAAACTATATTCCTGTTCTTAATATGATTATTTACCCTAATCATATCTTTCACAGGAATACCTTCTGTTATAGCGATAATCACTTTAATGCCAGCTTCAGCAGCTTCAATAATGGCATTTGCTGCAAAAGCTGGAGGAACAAATATTATACTTGTATTGGCATCTGTATGATCTATTGCGTCTCTAACAGTGTTAAAAACAGGTAAATCTAAATGCTTTTGCCCCCCCTTCTTGGGAGTTACGCCACCAACAATATTTGTTCCATAATCAATCATTTGAGTTGAATGGAAAGTACCCTCTTTTCCAGTGAAACCCTGAACTATTATTTTTGAATTTTTATTAACTAATACACTCATTATTCTTTAAATCTTTCTTTATAATTTCCTTTTACCGTATCGACTTTTATTTTGTCACCTTCGTTAATAAATAAGGGAACATTAACTACTGCTCCTGTTTCAAGTGTTGCTGTTTTTGTTGCGTTAGTTGCGGTATTTCCTTTAACGCCTGGCTCTGTTGAAACAACCTCTAAAATAACACTAGGTGGCATTTCGACAGAAAGAGGTAAGCTAGTTTCAGAATTAGTGATTACTGTCACTATTTCGCCTTCTTTCATTAATTGAGGGTTGTCTAAAAATTTTTCTTCTATTGATATTTGATTGTAATCATCAGTGTTCATAAAGTGATAAGTTGTTGCATCATTATACAAATACTGAAATTTATTTGTTTCAACTCTGACAACATCAATTTTATGACCTGCTGAAAACGTATTATCAACAACCTTTCCGCTTGTTAAACTTTTAAGTTTAGTTCTTACAAATGCAGGACCTTTTCCAGGTTTGACGTGTAAAAATTCAATTATCTTATATATATCATGATTGTATTTAATGCACAATCCATTTCTAATATCTGATGTTGTACTCATTTTAATTTGATTTAGTATAGCCTTTCATTATTCCTCTATGAGAATTTTTGATAAACATTAATATTTCGTCTCTTTCGTTAGAAGCTTCCATTTCAGCCTCAATTATTGAATACGCCTGTGAATTATTATAGTTTTTTTGATACAGCAGTCTATATATGTTTTGAATTTCTCTAATTTTATCAGAATCGTACCCCCTCCTTCTTAAACCAACTGAATTTATTCCTACATAAGAAAGAGGCTCTCTTGCAGCTTTAACATAGGGAGGAACATCTTTTCGAACTAAAGAACCACCTGTGACAAACGCATGATTTCCAATTGAACAAAATTGATGAATAGCAGTCAAACCAGAGATAATCACATAATCACCAACTGTAACATGACCTGCTAATGTGGTATTATTTGAAAAAATACAATTATCACCCACAAGACAATCATGTGCTACGTGAGAATAAGCCATGATTAAACAATTATTTCCTATAACTGTTTTTAGTCTATCATTAGTTCCTTTATTGATTGTAACACATTCTCTAATGGTTACATTATCTCCAATTTCAACGAATGTTTTTTCGTTATTATATTTTAAATCCTGTGGATTAGCTGAAATAACAGCTCCAGGATAAATATTACAATTTTTACCAATCCTTGCACCATCCATGATGGAAACATTTGATCCAATCCATGTACCCTCACCTATCTCGACGTCACCGTCAATTGATGTGAATGGCTCAATAACTACATTTTTTGCTATTTTGGCATTTGTATGTATGTAAGAAAGTGGTTGTTTCATATTATTTTACTTTTGTTATCTGTGCGGTTAATTCAGCTTCTGCGCATAGCTTTCCATTTGCATAAGCCAAACCTTGCATGTGACATATACCTCTTCTAAATGGTCCTAATAAGGAACATTTAAATATTATTGTATCTCCAGGGTGAACTTTATTTCTAAATCTAACTTTATCGATTTTTGCAAAGAAAGTTAAGTAATTTTGAGGATTATCAAGTTTTGACATTACTAAGATTCCACCCATTTGAGCCATTGCTTCAATTATAATTACACCTGGCATTACTGGGTAATCAGGAAAATGACCTTTAAAAAAATCTTCATCAATAGTTACATTTTTAACACCAATTACCATATCATCATTTAATTCATATATCTTATCGATGAATAAGAAAGGAGGTCTATGTGGTAATATCTCCATTATCTTAGTAGTATCCATAATTGGCTTCGAGGAAATGTTAATTTCAGGAATATCATTCTTTTTTGAATTTCGAATAATGTCTTTCATTTTTTTAGAAAATTTTGTATTAATGTAGTGACCAGGTTTAATTGCTATTACTTTGCCTCTTAATTTTGTTCCAATTAAAGCTAAATCTCCGATTACATCTAAAAGCTTATGCCTAGCTGCCTCATTAGTATAGTGAAGTGTTAAATTATCTAAAATTCCGTTGGATTTAACCTTAATTTTATCTTTATTAAACGCTTTTTTTAGTTTTTCCATGGTTGAATTAGAAAGGGGTTTATCTACATAAACTATTGCGTTGTTTAAATCGCCTCCTTTAATTAATCCCTTATTTAAAAGCATTTCAATTTCATGAAGAAAACTAAAGGTTCTACAGCTTGAAATATCATTTTTGAAATCAGAGAGAGATGCAATTGAAGCATTCTGTGTGCCTAAAATTTTAGTTCCAAAATCTACCATTGTTGTTAACTGATACTCATCCGAAGGAATAATTGTAATTTCACTTCCAGAATTTTCATCCCTTAGCGAGATTACATTTTTAACAACAAATTCTTTTCTTTTTGCCTCTAACTCCTGAATACCTGCTTTTTCTAAAGCCTCAACAAAATATTTTGAAGATCCGTCCATAATAGGAGGTTCTGATGCATTCAATTCAATTAATGCATTATCTATTTGCAAACCAACCAATGAGGCTAGAACATGCTCACATGTTTGAATTGTAACATTGTTTTTATTAAGACATGTTCCCCTCTCAGTATTAGTAACAAAATTTATGTCAGCTTCTACAATCGGCTCACCTTCAAGATCAATTCTTTTAAAAACATAGCCAGTATTTGACTTGGATGGGTAAAATGTTAATTTAACATCTTTACCAGTATGTAATCCTACTCCATCTAGTGAAACCTTTTTTGAAATAGTAGTCTGATTATGTTTAGTTGTTGTTATCATTAGTTTTTTTTAAATCACTAATATCATTAACGATTTTTTCAAGATTTCTAAAATGTATGTATGATCTATTAAAAGTTCTTTCATCAATTGCTGGAGTTCCCCTCAAAGTTGAATTATCTTTTATGTTACTAAATACACCTGTTTGACCATTGATTCTGACATTATTTCCGATTACTAAATGACCAATTATTCCGACTTGACCTCCGATTTGACAATTTTCACCAACCTTAGTTGAACCTGCAATACCACATTGACCAGCGATAACGGTATTTTTTCCGATAAAAACGTTATGAGCTATCTGAACTAAATTGTCAATTTTTACTCCATCACTTATCACGGTTGAACCAAGTGTTGCTCTGTCAATGGATGAATTAGAACCGATTTCAACGTTATTACCAATTTTTACATTCCCCAATTGAGGGGTTTTAATATATTCACCCTGTTCATTTGGGGCAAAACCAAAACCGTCTGAGCCAACAACACAGTTGGAGTGAAAAATACAATGATTTCCGATTAATGTATCATCATAAATTCTTGCGCCTGAGTATAAAATACAATCATTTCCAATGGTTACATTTTCTTGAATTGAAACATTATCCATAATTATAACGTTATTGCCGATTTTACAATTTGGACCAATAACAGAAAATTGCCCAACCGAAACATTTTTACCCAGTTCTACAGATTCATGAGTTCTACTATCAATGTGTAAGCCAAAATGTCTAAACTTACTTTTTGATAATCTGTTTAGAAGCATATTAAATGATGAATAAGCATTATCAACAATAATTAAATTTTTAATTTTTGCATGGTCATATTCCAAACCTTTATCAATTATAATGACAGAGGCATCAGTTTTATATAACCAAGGTAAATATCTTGGATTAGAAATAAATGTAATATCTCCTTCTTTAGCTTCTTCAATTTTTGCTAGATTACTCAAAGAAGTGGAACCTTCACCAATAAACTCTCCGTTTAATATTTTTGCTAGTTCAGCAATGGTTGATTTCATAGAGGGTAAAATTAGCAAATTTCTACATATATAAGGTTTAAAGCTTTGTTAATTTATCTTATTATTATCTCAATGTTAATTATTAATGAATTAACTTTAAACTATAATATTTCAAGAATATGAACAACGTAAAAATATTATGGGTAGATGATCAGATTGATCTACTAAAATCTCATATTATTTTTTTGAACGAAAGAAATTACCATGTAGATACCTGTACAAATGGAAATGATTCTTTAGAAAAGATTTCCAATCATAGGTATGACGTTATTCTTTTAGACGAAAATATGCCAGGTTTAAGTGGAATTGAAACCTTAAAAAAAATAAAAAAAATAGACAGAAATATAAAGGTTATTATGATAACCAAAAGTGAGGAAGAGAATATAATGGAAGAAGCCATAGGTAGAGAAATTTCTGACTATTTGATAAAACCTGTTAATCCTAACCAAATATTATTAAGTCTTAAAAAGAATTTAAAAAATAAAGAGTTGGTTAGAGATTCTAATATTTCTGAGTATCAACAGGAATTTAGAAATCTTTCATTTAATATGATGAATATAAGCTCATGGAATGAATGGATCGATTTTTATTTAGATCTAATCGAGTGGGAATTAAGGTTGTCAGAAATTGATGATGATACTATGATTGAAATTTTAAATAATCAAAAGTCTGAGGCAAACTCACTCTTTTCAAAATTCATAGAAAAAAATTATGAGTCATGGGTCAATGGAATAAATAGTCCTCCCCTTTCAATTCATATAATTGAAAGATTTGTAATAAAGGAACTTGAGCAAAAACCGGTGATTTTTATAGTGATTGATAATCTAAGATATGATCAATGGAGGATAATAGAACCATCTATTCTTGAATTCTATAACAAGGAAAAAGAAATACCATATTTTAGTATTCTTCCCACGACAACACAGTATGCTAGAAATTCTCTTTTCTCAGGTCTAATGCCCAAAGAAATAAAGGACAAATTCCCACAATATTGGAAGGATGATCATGAAGATGGCGGCAAAAACCTATATGAGTCTGAGCTTTTTGAAAAGAATATCAACAAACTAAATATCATCAATTTAAAGCATGAGTATCACAAAATTATTAACCTTAAAAACGGTATTAAACTTTCAGGTAACCTAAAGCAGTTATTACAAAACGACTTAACAACAATTGTTTATAATTTTGTTGATATGCTTTCCCATTCCAAAACTGAAATGGAAATGATAAAAGAATTGGCTCCAAATGATAAGGCCTATAGATCTCTAACTAATAGTTGGTTTATTAATTCTCCTTTATTTGAAATAATTAAAAATGCAGCTGAGCTAGGATTTAAATTAATAATTACCACTGATCATGGCACAATAAATGTTAAAAACCCTACTAAAATTATCGGTGATAGGAATACCAGTCAGAATTTGAGGTATAAAACTGGTAGAAGTCTTACGAGTAGTGAAAAGGATAATTTAATTTATGATAATCCACATAATATTTTGCTTCCTAAAACCTCTTTGAACTCATCGTTTGTTTTTGCTAAGGAAGATTTCTATATGGTTTATCCCAACAATTATAATCACTTTAGCAACTACTTCAAAAATACATATCAGCATGGTGGGGTTTCTATGGAAGAGATGATTATTCCTTTTATTACTTTAAGTCCTAAATAGAATTATGTATAAATTTAAATTTACATTGGATGAAATTGAAGATGTCACTAAATCATTAATTGATAAAATTAATGGTGTTAATATTATTTTGTTAAAAGGTGAGTTGGGTGTGGGAAAAACCACCCTAATAAAATCAATATTAAAAAAATTAGGGGTAAAGGAAAATATAACTAGTCCAACTTTTTCAATTGTAAATCAATATTTCGCGTATAACCGCTCAATTAATCATTTTGATCTATACAGAATAAAATCTCAAAAAGAACTGGATGTAGTTGGTTTTGAAGAATATCTTGATAATGAAGGAGTTAATTTTATAGAGTGGCCTGAAATAGCGATGAGTAAAATCAGTTATAGCTATATAGAAATATATATTAAATTCATAGACGAAAAATCAAGAGAAATCACTTTAAAATAATAATATTATTATGAATTTTGTAAACAGATTAACATACTTTTCAGGAGGGTTTATTATTGGTTTATTATTTCTAATGTTTTTTCTGAGCGGGAAAAGAACATCATGTAATTATTTACCAGATGCAAGAGTAAAAAAAGACATATTAAAAAAAACTATGATTTTCATAGATCACAATTCAAAAAAGGATTCAATTATTATCATGAATACAATATCTCGTGGTAAAGTTGATTTTTCAAAAAGTAATACATCATTAGAGGATTGTAAAGAATATTACATTGAAGATGAGGATAAAATGAATAAAATCTGGGTAATTATTAAAAATTGTAAAAATACAGCCGAAATATATGATTATAAAATTTCAAAAAACTAACTACTATTTTCTTCTGTTAATTTCCTTTTCAATTAATTTTAGTTCTCTGCTAGTCTGAAATGAAATGGAGGAGTTTTCATCAAGCCTTCTCATAAGATACGGCATAACCTCTCTAACTGGACCAAAAGGAAGGTATTTAGCAACATTATATCCGTTTTTTGCAAGTGAAAAACTAATGTTATCACTCATTCCATATAATTGACTAAACCAAACTCTATCATCATCTGATTTAATTTTATATTTTTTTAATAGCTCGGTTGAAAGAAGGTTACTTTTTTCATTGTGGGAACCGATAAATAACCCAAAATCATCTATATTTTTAATAATATACTCTAAAGAATTATTAAATATTTTATCAGTATGCGTTTTGTCATCACAAATCGGAGACACATAGCCATATCTAATAGCTCTTTTTCTTTCTTTTTCCATGTAAGCACCACGGACTAGTTTAACCCCTATTTTAAATTTCCCTGAAGAATTGTAATGTATTTTAGCAAGGTGTTCAAATCTATCCCTTCTGTAAGCCTGTAGGGTATTAAATATAACAGCTTTATTTTTATTGTATGTTTTCATCATTTTGTAAACTAATTCATCAATAGCATTTTGAGTCCAACTTTCCTCAGCATCTACAAGTACCATTATATTTGTTTTTGAAGCTTCAAGACATATTTTATTAAATCTATTTTCTACTCGATTCCATTCATTCTTCTCCTCAGGATTAAGGTCAAGTTTTGAACTAACTTTTTTATAGAGAGAAAATCTTCCTACAGCAGAAGGTTTAAACACAATAAATTTTGATAGATTCTTCGATTTACTCTGCGAAAGGATATTTAAACATTTATTCATTGAATTTTCAAAATCATTCTCAGAAATCAAACCCTCAATAGAATAATCTAATATAGAATAAACGTTGTTGTTTTTTAGATTGTCAATTACATCTTCACACTCATAAATATCCCTTCCTCCGCAAAATTGAGCATAAATTGTTTTTAGAATTAATAAATCCAAAGGAAAATTTATACTGATAAGGATTTTAAGTAGTTTTCTACCAACTTTAGAGATAAACCCTAGTGATAATATTTTAAATAAATAATAAGCTCTTCTAAGCTCGTAATTTGACTTATAACTAAATGCTATTTCGGTATTGTTAAATTCCAAATGATTTTTTTTCAAATATAATTTACAAGAATTATATCTATATTAAATTTATTAGTTTATTTTGAGAAAGTTATATGCCAATAATGAACCCAATAAAAAAAAACAAATTTTCAATTTTATTTAACCAAGATGGTTATCTGGAGTTATCCGATTATATTAAGAATAATAATTTTAATAAAATATTAATTCTTACTGATGATAACACTAAGGAAAATTGTCTTGACATCTTCATTTCCTCAATTACATACAAAAATGATGAAGTTTCAAAACTGATTAAATCTAGATTATTCTATTATTCAGTAAAACCTGGTGAAAACTCAAAAAATATTGACTCATCAATTGAAATTTGGAAATTTTTAATTCATAATAGATTTAAAAGATCCGATTTAATAATTAATCTTGGCGGGGGCATGATTACAGATTTAGGTGGGTTTGTTGCATCAACATTTATGAGAGGTATAAAATTTGTTAATGTACCCACTACACTTCTAGGAATGGTTGACGCAAGTATTGGAGGAAAAACAGGAATTGACTTTCGAGAAATAAAAAATATTATTGGTGTATTTGAATTTGCTAAAATTATTTTAGTTGATTACAGGTTCCTTTACACACTCAATAAAAGACAAAAAACTGCAGGTTATGCAGAAATGATAAAACATAGTTTAATTAGCAAAAAATCTGAATTCGATTTGATTACAAAAATCAATGATGTTGAGAATATTCCATATGAATTGATTTACCAATCTATTATTGCAAAAGTAAATATCATCGATGTCGATCCTTTTGAATTTAAAATAAGAAAAAATTTAAATTATGGTCATACATTAGGACACGCAATAGAATCATATTTCCTTAGTATTGGTAGAGACTTGTTACATGGTGAGGCAGTTGCAATTGGAATTATTTTAGAGAGTTATTTGTCATATTTAAAAACAGGATTTGATTATGAAATTGCAAATAAAATTAAAAGTTATATTAACACATTATTTGAAATAAAAAAATTTAGTGATTCAGATATTTCTGAAATAATAAGACTATTAAAACATGACAAAAAAAATAGTAGTGATAAACCTATGTTTGTGTTGTTAGAAAATATGGGAAAACCTTTAGTCAACCAAGCTGTCACAGAAAAAGAAATTGAGGATGCGTTTAAATTTTATAGAGTCTAGCTCATATCTTTAAAGATTGAATGCATAAGTCTCTTTTTGTCATTGATACTTTCTTCCAAAGATATCATAGATTCTGTTCTGTAAACACCTTCTATCTCATCGAGTCTAAATATTATATTTTTAGCACTTGTAGTTCCTTTAGCCCTTATTTTACAGAATACATTAAACTTACCTGTGGTTATGTGAGCAACTGTAACGTTGGGTATTTCATTTATCCTCTGTATTATAAACTTGATTTTTGAAGTGTCTTTAATATATAAGCCAACGTAGGCTATAAATGTATAACCTAATTTATCATAATCTAGGATTAGTGATGAACCTTTAATTAGACCATATTCTTCCATTTTTTTTACTCTTACATGAACAGTACCAGCAGAAATCAATAGTTTTTTTGCGATATCTGTGAATGGAGTACGAGTATTCTCAATTAGCATATCTAGAATACGGTGATCGATATCATCTAGTTTCATTTTTGACATATTTGAATATTTTAAAGATATATTACAAATATGATACCATTTTTAACTATTTGATAAAAATTACATAGTAATTATAAATAAATTTTATTAATACACTGATTTAAATTAAAAAATTATTAAAATTATAACATAAAAAAACATAAGTTACTGTATATCATAATTTTATTATATATATATTAAAGTATATCTTTTTGTTTATTATGTATTCAAAGCATTTAAATTTAATGTATTTTTGTTTACATTTGTAAACGTGTCGATAAACATTCGTATTCAAAAACTAATCGAAAGTAAATCATTAACAAGATCTGCTTTCGCTACTGAAATTGGAGTCCAAAGATCAAGCTTGGCACACTTTTTTAGTGGTAGAAACAAACCAAGCTTAGATTTTTTTCTAAAAATTAAAGAAAGATATCCGGATACAGATTTAAATTGGATAATTTCAGGAAAGAAAACTAAACTTGCCAAAAAAAATAAAACAAAAAGCAACGAGATAGAATCTGTTATAATACTTTACAAAGATGGAACTTTTAAAAAAAATTAATTTCCTCCTACTGGCTACATTGTTCGTAAGCTGTAATAATCCTGAAAGAAATTGCCAAGATTATCAAATAGGCAACTTTTACACTGAAACAACAGCAAATGGCAAAATATATAAATCCACCTTCTTAAGAATGCGTAATGGAATACAAATTGAAGAATTTGAAGGTAAGATTGACTCTAGCAGTGTTAGATGGGTAAATGATTGTGAGATGATCTTATCTCCGATTAATCCCAAAAGTCTAAATGAAAAGAAAAACATACTAATTAAAATCCTTACAACTACTGATTCTTCATATACCTATGAATACTCTTATCTTGGAAATAGTAAAAAACTAAAGGCAGAGGCAATCAGAATAAAGTAGCCTGAGTTGAATCTGTTTCATTTTCGTTATTATTAAGCTCATGATTATTGACTTCTTCAGTTTCAATAGCAGGTTTTTCAATTGATGGAATAAACTTTATCGGTTCTAAAATATTAACCTGCTTGACTTTATGAGGAGTTAATTGATTACCTTGTGCTTTTATACCCTTGACTGAAATAAACTCCTCAAAAACAATTCTTTGACTAGGTTTTTGATCTTTATTTCTTAATTTACTAAAAATAATTTCAAAAACTGGTTTCCAATCAGTAGATACTAATTCAAGAAAAGACCCTTTTTTATCTGAAATAAAGACCTCTTCTTTATTCTCGTTTTCTATTAAAAATCTTTTAGCAAAATACTTTTCTTTTTTACCATCAAAATATATGGCAGAAATAGGTTTTTTTGGCAACCACTTTTCTAATACGATCATATCATCATTGAAATGGGTGGTTAACTCTGGGGGTATTATTTTTAAAACGCCCTTTTGAGAAACAACCAATATTTTATCCTCACCCCTGAATTCTCCCAACAACTCTCCTCTACCATCAGCATTTAATTTTTGAACAGTTTCATCAAACCAAATCTTTCTTGGCTTAAGCGTAGACACACCCTTTTCTTTTAACTCAATATTTTTGATTGTATTTTTTGTTAAAATATTACCTCTTGTTCCTCTACCCTTGATTGTGACATCACTAAAATCTATATCCCATCTTATTTTTTTTAACTTCGAATTCTGTCTTAAATTAATTGTAACTTTTTCGGCTTCACCATTTGGATTTGCAGAAAAATACTTTACTAAACTAGGTTTTTTAGATGACGATAAGTTGTACATTTTATCTCTGGTAACTCCAGAAACTGCAAATCTTTTTATGTAGCCATAGCTCTTATCACCATCTTTATAAACCATATTATAAATAGTTCTTAAATCTTTTTTCTTAAAAACCGCCACATGTATTATTTTTTTCCCAATAAAGGTTTTACTACCAACTCTTGTAACCATCATGTTACAATTTTCCGTAAAAACAATTATATCATCAATATCACTGCAATCACAAACATATTCATCTCTTCTAAGGGATGTTCCGATAAATCCCTCTTCCCTGTTAACATATAGTTTAGTATTACGTATAACAACTTTTCTTACATCAACATCATCAAATATTTTAATTTCAGTCTTTCTTTGTTTTTCAGATGAATAGTCTTTTTTCAGTCTAGTAAAATAAGCGATTGCAAACTCCACAATTTTACTCAAATTGACTTTAACTTCACTAATTTGATTTTCAAGATTCTCTATTTTTTCTTTGGCCTTATCTATATCAAATTTTGATATTCTTTTAATTTTTATCTCAGTTAATTTTGCAATATCATCTTCAGTAACTTCTCTTTTTAATACTTTAACAAAAGGTTTTATTCCAACTTTTATCGCTTGTAAAACACCCTCCCAACTTTCTTCCTTTTCTATATCACGATATACTTTGTTTTCAATAAATATTCTTTCTAATGAGAAGTTATGCCATTGATCCTCCAGCTCTTGTAGACGAATCTCTAATTCTTTTTTTAATAGCTCTACGGTATTATCAGTAGACTTAATTAATATCTCTGATACACCAAGAAAACAAGGTTTATTATTTTCAATTATGCATGACAGCGGTGAAATAGAAACCTCGCAATTAGTAAATGCATATAAGGCATCAATTGTTTTATCAGGTGAAATACCAGATGGTAGATGAACTAATATTTCAACCTTAGAAGAAGTGTTGTCATCTATTTTTTTGATTTTTATTTTACCCTTATCGTTAGCTTTAATAATTGAGTCAATCAAAGAGGTAGTGGTAGTGCTGTATGGTAATTCAGAGATTAAAAGTGTAGATTTATCAATAATTTTTATTTTCGCTCTTACTCGAATTTTACCTCCCCTTTTACCATCATTGTAATTTGTAAAATCTGCTATACCAGCTGTAATAAAATCTGGATACAATGTAAACCTCTTATTTTTTAGATATTTGATAGATGCATCAATCAATTCATTAAAATTATGTGATAAAATCTTTGTGGATAGACCAACTGCAATACCCTCAGCACCTTGAGCCAATAAAAGAGGGAATTTTACAGGCAAGTTAACAGGCTCTTTCCTTCTACCGTCATAGGAAGATTGCCAATTTGTGACTTTTGGATTAAAAATAACATCAAGAGCAAATTTTGATAACCTAGCTTCTATGTATCTGGAAGCAGCGGCCCTATCACCGGTTAAAATATTGCCCCAGTTACCCTGAGTGTCAATAAGTAAATCCTTTTGCCCAATTTGAACCAGAGCATCAGCTATACTAGCATCACCATGCGGATGATATTGCATTGTATGCCCAACAATATTAGCAACTTTATTATAGCGACCATCATCAAGGTCTTTCATAGATTGCATAATTCTTCGTTGAACAGGCTTAAATCCATCTTCAACAGATGGGACTGCTCTTTCTAAAATAACATAAGATGCATAATCAAGAAACCAATCCTTGTACATTCCTGTAACACGGGTTATAGATTCTCCTTGCTCTAAATCTCCATTACCGTCAAAATGTTCTTGCATTTACTCTATAATATCAAGTTCAACTTTTAAATTGTCAATAATGAAGGATTGTCTATCCGGTGTGTTTTTACCCATATAAAAACTCAAAAGCTCTTCAATACTTTTGTCTTCATCTAACATTATTGGATCTAGCCTTATATCGTCTCCGATAAAATGTCCAAACTCATCAGGTGAAATCTCGCCCAATCCTTTAAATCTTGTTATTTCAGGCTTTGGCTGGAGTTTTTCAATAGCTTTAATTCTTTCAATTTCAGAGTAACAATATATTGTCTCTTTTTTATTTCTAACCCTAAATAAGGGTGTCTGCAGGATAAATAAGTGACCACTTCTAATCAGTTCAGGGAAGAATTGTAAGAAAAATGTAATTAATAAAAGACGAATATGCATTCCGTCAACATCAGCATCAGTGGCAATTACAATATTGTTATATCTTAAGTTTTCAATTGAATCCTCAATATTTAAAGCTGCTTGAAGTAAATTAAACTCTTCATTTTCGTATACAATTTTTTTAGACATGCCATATGAATTAAGAGGTTTACCCCTTAGACTAAAAACAGCTTGTGTATTTACGTCTCTAGATTTAGTAATACTGCCGGATGCTGAATCTCCTTCTGTTATAAACAAGGTTGTATCAAGTCTTCTATCATTTTTTAAATCTCCAAAATGAACTCTACAGTCTCTTAGTTTTTTATTGTGAAGACTGGCTTTTTTCGCTCTTTCTCTGGCTAACTTTCTGATGCCTGAAAGTTCTTTTCTTTCTTTTTCAGCTTGTAATATTTTTTTATTCAACGATTCAGCAACATCACTGTTTTTATGAAGGAAATTATCAAGTTTATTTTTTAAAAAATCATTAATATATACTCTAACTGAAGGAAAATCCCCTCCCATCTCAGTAGAGCCCAGCTTAGTTTTGGTTTGACTTTCAAAAATAGGCTCCATCACTTTTATAGAAATTGCAGCCACGATAGATTTTCGAATATCAGAAGAGTCAAAGTTTTTTCCATAAAAATCTCTTATAGTTTTTACAAATGCTTCTCTAAATGAACTTAGATGTGTACCACCTTGAGTAGTATTTTGACCGTTAACAAAGGAATGGTATTCTTCGCTATACTGAGTCCTGCTGTGAGTAATTGCAAGCTCAATATCATTTCCCTTTAAATGAATAATCGGGTATGAAATTTGAGTATCTTTGATTCTTTCCTCTAATAAATCTTTCAACCCATCCTTGCTATGGAACTTCTCATTGTTAAAAACTATTGTTAAGCCTGGATTTAAGTAGACATAGTTTTTCAACATGCGGGCTATATATTCATTTCTGAATTTAAAATTTTTAAAAATTGACTCATCAGGGATAAATGTTACTTTAGTTCCCCTTCTTCTAGAACTTTCTTCTGGCTGATTTTCAATTTCAAGAACACCTCTGTTAAATTCAGCATATGCTGTTTTTCCATCCCTATTAGATTCAACTTTAAAATAGTCAGATAATGCATTTACGGCTTTTGTACCTACACCATTTAAACCAACAGCCTTTTTAAAAGCTCTAGTATCGTACTTTCCTCCTGTGTTCATTTTAGAAACAACATCTATTAATTTTCCAAGTGGAATACCCCTACCATAATCCCTTACAGTTACCCTAGAGCTTTGAACAGAAACCTCAATAGTCTTACCTGAACCCATGACAAATTCATCTATTGAATTATCTAAAACTTCCTTTAACAAGATATAAATACCATCATCGGGTGAAGAGCCATCTCCGAGCTTACCAATATACATTCCAGGCCGCATACGAATATGCTCTTTCCAATCTAAAGATCTGATATTATCCTCTGTATATTGATTGATTTTAGCCATACTTCTTTAGATTGCTAATATAATGTATCAGTAAAAGAAAATAAATGTTGATTTAAATAAGTAATTAACAAAATATCAAGAGATTGACTGATATGCTAAACGTTAAATAAAAAATGTATAATATCTCCATTTTTAACTATGTAATCTTTACCTTCTATCCTCATCTTTCCTGCCTCCTTAACCTTAGCCTCAGTTTTAAAATTGATATAGTCATTGTAAGCAATAACTTCGGCTTTAATAAAACCCTTTTCAAAGTCTGTATGAATAACACCAGCAGCTTGAGGTGCAGTTGCCATTTTTTGAATAGTCCAAGCACGCACTTCTTTTGGACCCGCAGTAAAATAAGTTTGTAAATTAAGAAGGTCATATGTTGCATTAATTAATTTTGAGGATCCAGGAACATCCAAACCTAAATCGTCTAAAAACATTCTTCTTTCTTCATAATCATCGAGCTCATTAATTTCAGATTCAATACCAGCGGCGAGAATGATTAAATTAGCGCCTTCTTTACTGATAAATGATTTTACAGATTCTACATGGTCATTTTTTGAATTTATACTGTTTTCATCAACATTACACACATATAGTACCGGTTTTGATGTTATTAATTGTAAAGGATTTAAGTACTTATTTATGTCTGTAATGTCTAAATCAATCGATCTAATATTATTTGATGACTCAATAAAAGCAATCGCCTTTTGTAATATTTCTTTTTCACGTAATGCGTCCTTATCACCTGATTTTGCAGTTCTATTAACTTTTTCAATCCTGTTATTCAAACTCTCCAAATCTTTTAACTGTAATTCAATATCAATGATCTCTTTATCTCTGACAGGATCAACAGAGCCATCAACGTGAGTAATATTGTCATTATCGAAACATCTTAGCACATGAATTATAGCATCCGTTTCCCTAATATTTGCTAAAAACTTATTACCCAATCCCTCCCCCTTACTAGCACCTTTGACCAAACCTGCAATATCAACAATTTCGACTGTAGCAGGAACAACCTTCTCCGGCTTCACGATATCCTCTAGAGCCATAAGCCTTTTATCAGGGACATTTATGATACTGTGATTTGGTTCAATAGTACAAAAAGGGAAATTTGCACTTTGAGCTTTTGTATTTGATAAACAATTAAATAATGTTGATTTTCCAACATTTGGTAAACCTACTATTCCAGCTTTCATTTATTTATGCATTAATTTCATCCCTGTGCATCAACTTTTGCTTTTCGAGTAATAAAGATTCGGATTCAATGTTATTTAAATCGGGAATACAACAATCAACAGGGCATACAGCAGCGCATTGTGGCTCCTCATGAAACCCTTTACATTCTGTGCATTTATCTGGGACAATATAATAGACCTCATCATTGACTGCAGCTTGTGGAACCTCCGCACTAACAACCTTACCATCTAGAAGATTTACTTCTCCTCTAAGATTTGTACCGTCAGAATATTTCCAGTTAACCGCAGCTTCATAAATAGCAGTATTTGGACATTCTGGCTCACATGCGCCACAATTTATGCAATCATCTGTTATAATTATCGCCATAATAATTTTATTATATTATTTAAATTTGTTACAAAATTAGCGCCAATATCATTAAAAACAAAAGTATGGATACAGAATTAAAAGTTAGAATCAACTACTTATCAAGTTTTGGAGACCTTTTAGAATCATTCTTTTCAGATGAAAATCAATCTGAAAATCCAAAACTAACACAAGCAATTGAAGATGCAGAAAAGCATAATAGTTGGTTTTCAAAAAAAAATATTATCAATGCTTTAAAATATTGGATAATCAAATTAAGAAAGGACACACTGGAAACATGGGTTTCAAAATATAATTTACAAAATGTAAATTATAAAGTTGCTATAATTATGGCAGGAAACTTTCCCTTAGCTGGATTGCATGATTTAATATGTGTAATTATCACAGGAAATAAAGGCATTATCAAACCTTCAAGCGATGATAAAATTCTGATTAATTTTTTTGTTGAATTCTTACACGAAGAGTTTCCTGAAACCAATGAAATAATAGAAATAGCATCAGAAAAACTTGGTGATTTTGACAAAGTAATAGCTACAGGTTCTAACAATACATTTAATTATTTTGAATATTACTTTAGAGACAAAAGCTCATTACTTAGAAAAAATAGAAATTCAATAGCAGTTTTGTCAGGAAATGAAAGTGAAAATGAATTAAAATTACTGTCAGATGACATTTTTATCTACTTTGGATTGGGATGTAGAAATATTTCTAAAATATTTGTTCCCACTGGATATGATATATCTCAACTTAAAAATAAGTTTAACAATTATAATTACATAATAAATCACAATAAATACTCGAATAATTACAATTATCAAAAGACAGTTAAAATAATGAACAATGAGGTTTTTACTGATTGTGATTATTTTTTAATGAGCCAATCTAAAGAAATTAACCCGCCAATTTCAGTAATATACTATGATTATTATGATAATCTCTCCCAGGTATGTGATTTGATAAAAGAGAAGATAAATCAAATTCAATGCATTGTTACTAATCTCCAAATAGACAACTCTATAAGATTTGGTGAGGCACAAGATCCAAGATTAGATCAATACGCAGATAATTCAGATACAATAAATTTTCTGTTAACAAGTAGTTAAAAACATTTTACTTGTTGATAGCTTATTTGGTTTACTAAATATCGAAATTTGCACTTTTAATACAATATATGAAAATTCATAACTTCTGCGCTGGACCATCAATTTTACCGACTCAGGTCTTTGAGGAAGCCTCAAACGCGGTAAAAGACTTAAATGGTTCAGGGCTTTCATTGTTAGAGATCTCTCATCGTAGCCATGCGTTTGTTGAAATAATGGATGAAGCTAGAGACTTATCTTTAGAATTATTGGGATTAAGCGGCAACGATTATACTGCATTATTTTTGCAAGGTGGAGCAAGTTCTCAATTCTTAATGGTTGCATATAACTATCTAAGAAATGAAGCTGCTTATTTAAACACAGGAACATGGAGTAAAAAAGCAATTAAAGAAGCGAAATTATATGGAAAAGTTGATGTGATAGCTACCTCCGAAAATGAAAATTTCAATTATATTCCAAAGTATGATATTTCTAAACAATACGACTATTTTCATTGCACCTCAAACAATACAATTTTTGGTACTCAAATCAATTCTTTTCCTTCAACAAAGACCCCTGTATTTTGTGATATGAGTAGTGATATATTTTCACGTGTATTAGATTTCTCCAAATTTGATTTAATTTATGCCGGTGCTCAGAAAAATTTAGGTCCAGCAGGAGCAACACTAGTTATCATAAAAAACGATTTATTAAGTAATATAAAGAATGATGTTCCTTCAATGTTAAACTATAAGGTACATGCTGAAAAAAGCAGCATGTTTAATACCCCACCTGTTTTTTCAGTTTATGTGTCTATGCTTAATATGAGATGGTTAAAAAAAATGGGGGGTATTTCTGCCATTGAAGAAAAGAATAGAAAAAAGTCTGAAATGCTATACTCTGAAATTGATTTAAATCCACTATTCAAAGGTCATGCTAATGAAGCTGACAGATCAATGATGAATGCTACTTTCAATTTATTTGATGACACTTTTAAAGATAGTTTTGAATCAATGTTGTCAGAGGCCAGAATATCTGCCCTTTCTGGACACAGAAGTGTTGGTGGATACAGAGCATCTATGTATAACGCAATGGGTATTGACAGTGTAAAAGCTCTGGTTGAAGTTATGAGTGAATTAGAATCTAAAATTTAAAATATGAATGTTTTAGCAAATGATGGGATTAGTCAGGAAGGTGTTGAAAAACTTACTGCTGCAGGCTTTAATACTATTTTAGAATCTGTTGACCAGACAAATATCATAGATTTTATAAATGAGAATAATATTGAAGTATTATTAGTAAGAAGCGCTACAAAAGTTAGAAAAGATTTGATTGATGGCTGTAAATCAATAAAAATTATTGGAAGAGGTGGTGTTGGAATGGATAATATAGATGTATCCTATGCCAAGGAAAATGGTATTCATGTAATCAATACTCCTGCAGCATCATCAATATCGGTTGCTGAACTGGTATTTGCACATTTATTTTCTTGTGTAAGATCACTGCATATCTCTAACAGGGAAATGCCTCTTGATGGTGATAAACAATTTAAAAAACTTAAAAAAAATTATGCCGGAGGAATAGAACTTAAAGGAAAAACATTGGGTGTAGTTGGGTTTGGAAGAATAGGTCAAGAAGTTGCTAAAATTGGTATAGGTGTCGGTATGAATGTGATTTTTTATGATTTACACAATAAAAAAGCTGAAATTGAAATTGATTTTTTTGACAGAAGTTCAAAGAAATTTGAATTAGATAGCACAACTTTTGACGAACTTTTAAAAAAATCTGACTTCATTTCATTACATGTGCCGGCACAAAAGGACTATATTATTGGTGATAAAGAGTTTTCTTTAATGAAACAAGGTTCAGGAATTATTAACGCAGCTCGTGGTGGAGTGATTGACGAAGAATCTTTAATTAAATACATAGAAAATAAAAATTTATCCTTTGCGGCACTTGATACATTTGAAAATGAGCCAACCCCCGGCATTAATGTTTTAATGAATCAAAAAATATCAATGACCCCGCACATTGGAGCCGCAACAAAAGAAGCGCAAAAAAGAATTGGAATTGAACTTGCTGAACAGATAATAAATTTATATACCAAATAATTTTGATGGATAAACTTAAAAAAAGATGGGGTATTACCTCAAATTTTCAAATTTTGAAAATATTTATTGTTTTTGGAATTACTGGCTCAACAGCTGCTTGGATTTCTGAACCCCTTTGCAATATTTTTGGAATAACTACTGATAATCTTAACATTATAATGTATTGGTTGATTAGAATAGTTTTAATTACAATTGTATATCAATTTATATTAGTGTTTGTAGCATTTTTATTTGGAGAATTTAAGTTTTTCTGGAAGTTTGTAAGAAAATTTTTGAATGTTTTTGGACTAAAATTTTAGTTTACATCAATTTATCCTTAAAATTCTTTTGAAATTTTTCAACTTTTGGAGTGATAACAATATCACAATAAGGTTGATTCTTATTTAATTCATAATAATTCTCATGGTAATTTTCTGCCTTAAAGAACTTATTAAATTTAATTACTTCAGTTACAATTTTATCTTTAAATAAATTACTCCCTTCTAACAACTCAATATAATTTACAATCATTTCTTTTTCAATTAAATTTGAGTAAAATGCAATTGATCTGTAATGTGTCCCAACGTCATTCCCTTGTCTATTTAATGTAGTTGGATCGTGTGTATCAAAGAATATTTTTAGCAGAGATTGAAAGTCAATAATCATCGTATCATATGTGATCTCTACTGTTTCAGCATGACCGGTTTTTCCAGTGCAAACCTCTTTATAAGTTGGGTTTTGAATATTTCCGCCACAATATCCGGGTTTTACATCCAATACTCCTTTTATTCTTTTATATATTGCCTCTGTACACCAAAAACAACCACCTGAAAAATATGCTTTATTAATAACCCTCATAAATTAAATTAATATATTATTTTTGATTAATGATTTTAGCCAAAAATATACATAAATTCTACGATAAAAACCATATTCTAAAAGGAATTGACATTAATGTTAATAAAGGAGAAATCATCAGCATAGTTGGTGCTTCTGGTGCAGGTAAAACAACTCTTTTACAAATCCTTGGAACAATTGACAGCTATGATAAAAAAGAAAGTTCAACATTATTACTAAACAACCATGATGTGAGTATAATGAGTGATGATGAATTAGCTAGATTTAGAAATCAAGAAATCGGATTTGTTTTTCAATTTCATCAATTACTTCCAGAATTTACTGCTATTGAAAATATTTGTATTCCTGCATTCATTAATAAAACACCAAAAAAAATAGCTGAAACTAAAGCAAAGGAATTGATGGACTATCTGAGTATAATTGATAAAAAAAATAACAAACCCAATGAGCTTTCTGGAGGTGAAAAACAAAGAGTTGCTGTAGCTCGATCTTTGATAAATAAACCAAGTATAATCCTTGCTGATGAACCATCTGGTAATCTTGATACCAGTTCATCAAATAACCTTCACAACCTTTTTTTGGATTTAAGAAAAGACTTCAACTACACTTTCGTAATAGCAACACATGATTTATCTCTAGCTAAAAAATCGGATAAAATTTTAGAAATAGTCGATGGTAAGATTAAATAAGCCGAAATTTTGGATATTAAAGAATTTTTAAATTTAAAGACCGAAGAATATAATAATTCTAGTTTTATAAAAGATGATCCTATTCAAATACCTCATTTATTTAACAAAAAAGAAGATATTGAAATTTCAGGCTTCCTAACATCAACAATTTCTTGGGGTAACAGAAAATCTATAATAACCAGTTCAATTAAAATGATGAAATTAATGGATAATGATCCACATAATTTTATCATATATCACTCTGAAAAAGATCTGAAAAAAATTTTAAAATTTGTCCACAGGACCTTTAATGGCAATGATTTTATTCAGTTCATTACAAGTCTAAGACATATTTATATGAATTATGGTGGTTTGGAGAAGGTTTTTGCCGAAAATATTAAAAATCAGTCAATGCACAATTCTATTCATGAATTCAAAAAAATTTTTTTTGAAATTCCTCATACCGATAGAACAAAAAAACATGTTTCTGATCCATTTAAAGGATCTGCATCTAAAAGGATAAATATGTTTTTGA
>CACLPI010000013.1 GCA_902608795.1 uncultured Bacteroidota bacterium | reverse complement strand
GGACCGTGTAGAATGGTTGGGCCAATTATGGATGAGCTTAGTAGCGAATTTCAAGGAAGAGCTGTGGTTGGAAAAGTAGATATTGACTCCAATCAGCAATACGCTGCTAAATTTGGAATTAGAAATATTCCAACTGTACTGATATTTAAAAATGGAGAGCTTGTTGAAAGAAAAGTAGGGGTTTTATCTAAGATTGATTACTCTAAAATATTGGACGAGCTTGTTCAATAAACCTTTCGTTAACTTATTAAAAAAAATATTTGTTCTAATTAAAATCAAATGTATATTTGCTCACGCCAAAATGGTCTGGTAGTTCAGTTGGTTAGAATACATGCCTGTCACGCATGGGGTCGCGGGTTCGAGTCCCGTCCAGACCGCAAAAAAACCTTCTTAAATTAAGAAGGTTTTTTTATTTTTATATTATGAACAAGACTAAATTTATTTCATTTTTAATTCTATTGCTTTTTTATAAAATATTAACAGCCCAGAATTTTATCAGTCAAACAATCGAGTATGATGGAAATACGAGAGAATATGAATTATATATCCCAAGCGGTTACTCTCAAGATACTTTATTTCCTTTGATGTTTAATTTTCATGCTGGTAACGATACAACTGAAATTCAGATTGCTATTTATTCTTGTTTATCCTCAGGCATTTGCTGATCCAACAGACGGTGGTTCATTAAATTGGATTTTTAAAGGGGATTCTGACCACGATGATATTTATTTTATTGATTCAATAATTTCAGAACTTTCAAATCAGTATTCGATTGATCTTGAAAGAGTTTATGCCTGTGGTTATTCCCTGGGTGGTGAGTTTGTATACGAATTGCTTTGTCGTTTGAATGATAAAATTGCTTCTGGTGTTGCAGTTGCTAGAACAATGGGACAGTACCAATATGAAAATTGTAATCCAGAACATCCAACCGCGATAATGACGATTCTTGGAACGGAAGATTATTACAATGGAATTGTTTATGATGGTGTGACTTATTATATTTCTGCAGATGAAACTCATCAGTACTGGGCTGATTTCAATACTACGGATAACAACCCTATTGAAATTGAATTAGCTGACAATAATACAAATGACGGTTCGACAGTTACTAAAAGAATTTGGGAAAATGGAAACTCCTGTGTTTCAGTCGTTGAATTACGAGTTAATTCAGGAGGACATGATTGGCCAGGGAGCTTTGGTAATATGGATATCAGTTCTGATGATGAAATTTGGAATTTTGTATCGAATTACTCAATTAATGGTTTAATTGAACAATGTAATCTTTCCGTAAATAATAACGAAAATTCTAATCAGTTTTCTTATCATCCAAATCCAATTGATTCATATTTGAGTATAACTAATCACTCTGAAAATAAAAGCATAATTATTTTTGATATAAACTCAAAATCTGTTTATGAGTCGTATTTAAATATTGGAATTAATAGATTTGATATTTCAGATTTACAACCGGGAATCTATAGCGTCAAGATTGGTCAGAATACGTTTAAGATAATAAAGAAATAATTTAATTAAATGCTGGTAAAAACAAGTAAATGTCTTGTTGCTGTAATAATAATCTTGATTACAGGTTGCTCTGAAAATAAAGTTGAAAAAATCGATAATTTCAGGCTTAATGAGAAATTAGCCAATGAACTAGTTTCTCTTTCTGTAAAATGTGTTGATCAAAAATATCCATATAAAATAGGATACAGATATAGTGATGAAAGTTGGTTAAAGCCACACTATGAACTTACACCCTCGTTTTATGGATGCTGGGATTGGCACTCGGCTGTTCACGGCCATTGGGCAATGGTCAAGATATTAAAGGATTTCCCAGAAATTGCTGATAGAGATGTTATTTTATCAAAACTTGATAAAAATCTAAGTAAGGAAAATTTAAAGAAGGAATATCAATTTTTTAAGCAGGATTTTGCAAAGGGATTTGAAAGGACATATGGCTGGGCATGGCTAATGAAATTATATTCAGAGCTGATTTCTTGGGACTATGATAGAGCCCAAGTGTGGGCAAATAATATGAAGCCGCTTGTCGATCTACTTAGTGAAAGAACTATTTTATTTTTAGATAAACTTTCGACTCCTCTTAGACCGGGAACTCATGCAAACACTGCATTTTCATTTTCACTTATGATAGAGTATTCTATAGTTTCAAATGACAAGTTATTATTTAACAAGATTAAGGAATATAGTATTGAAAATTTTCTAGTAGACATAAATTGCCCTGTGCAATATGAGCCCTCAGGTACAGATTTTCTTTCTCCTTGCCTTGCTGAAGCTGCATTAATGTCTCAAATTCTTGAAGAAAGAGAGTTTAATGACTGGTTGTATAAATTTTTACCCTCATTTGATGAAGGAGTTTTTGGTAATATAATTAACCCCCCTTTAGTACTTGATCCAAAAGATCCGGGTATTGGTCACTTAATTGGTTTAATGTTTCATAGAGCATGGACTTTAAAAGATATTGCAATAAAACTTGAAAAGAAGAGTGATAAAAATTTGTTATTAAAGATTGCAAAAAATCACTCTGAGCAAGGTTATAATATTATGTTTGAAAGTGGTTATGGAGGTGAGCATTGGCTAGCAACCTTTGCAATATATAATTTCTCCAAATAAATTTTTCAAGCTAACCTATTAAGTAGCAACGATTAGATTATCACCATCTATATTTGTAGAATAGCATGGAAGTGAACTAGAGGTTTCACAGGTGCTATCAAAAGAGTAATTATGATTAGCACATCTGAAAATATTTCCAGATTGTAAGGACCATTGGTTTTGAGTTCCTTGGTGAGGGCAAACGTTTGTATAAGCCTGAATATGATCAGAACTAATTCTTAAAAACAACATGCTAAGTCCTATACTGTATCCATTCATCCAACCACCAACAGACGATAAATTTGAAAAATTTGGATGAGTTAAATCAATTGTAAATATACTTCCCGAATAACTAAATCCTAGCGGATTATTATTATCATTATTGTCTGATCCACTATCTTGATCATTTCCTCCTGAATTATCGTTATCAGAATCGTCTCCGGTAGAACATGCTTCTAAAAATGATAGTCCAAAAAAAGCGAATGCAATAGTAGGACAAACTTTTTTTAAGAATTCCCTTCTATTTTCTAATTTTTTTTTCATTTACTACAAATTATTTGTTTCTAAATTTCAATTGCAAAATTCAATATTTGTGCCAAAAACCCAAATATATTTTGGTATGGAAGTTGTAATCTTTATTTTAAAATTGTTTAACATGAAATATAAATTACTAATAATATTACTATTCACTAACTTAATATACTCTCAAACAACTCATCAATTGAATTGGAATATGTCAAGTACTAATCAGCAGATTACGATTGCTGTTGATGATACCGTTACATGGACATGGGGTTCGGGAACACATAATCTAAGAACAACTGGAGGTGTGGAAATGTTCGATAGTGGTTATTATGGACCAGGTTACCAGTTTTCACATACGTTTACTATTCCTGGTGTAACAACATACATATGTGACCCGCATCCAAACTCGATGTACGGAACTGTAACTGTTACTGCGACCGCATCAGTGGGAGAACAAGGCCTTTTTAATTTTAATATATCCCCTGTACCGGCATCTGACATCATTAATATATCTCTAGATAGTTTGGGCAATGATCAAATAGCTATTGAAGTTTACGATTTGCTTGGAAGACAAAATATTAGTACTATTTCAAATGTTACAAATGGAAAAACTAGCCTAAATATTTCAGGATTAACTAGAGGTATTTATGTGTTAAAAGTAATCAGCGGCACAACAACTTCAGTCAAGAGATTTATTAAAGAGTAATTCTAAAATATCCTTAAAATATTAAATCCAAAGAATATGTGACGTTTAGTCCAGTCCCCTTCAGCATCTAAAATGACTGAAACATCATCGATACTTTGGGTATTTGAAAATATTAGTTGGAATACATGACCTCCAGTTTCAATATCGATTCCTACACTGATAGGATCAGAGTTTGGTGAATTTTCAACTCTGTTTAAATTTGCAAAGTATTCCAGATTTAATGCTGTTCGCTTATTAATTTTGTAGCTTGCTCCTAATCCCAAAGCATAATTATATTCTCTGTCAAAAGTTGTGAAAACTGGGACATCATTTTCAAACAGAATCCTTTCCTCATTGTAGTTTCTTTTAATGAATGATGGGGTCAGCTGAAAGGAAAGCTTTTCACTAATTCTATTAGATATTAATAACTGAGATAAAAATATTGATCTATCAAAAAATGATAAATCAACACCAGGAGCGAGAAAATCAGATGAATTATAATTAAAACTATTATAAATTGAAATATTTAAAGGAAAATTAGATTCTTGGCTAGTTATTTTATTCTTAAAATTAATGGTATAGGTTTTTTTCAATGACTCTCTGCTAAATCCAATCTGAAAATTATCCGAAATTCCATAAAACATTTCAATTTTGGTATTTGCTATGTCTAGCCCAAAAAGAGTTTTAATTCCCCCATTAATCGAACCAAATCTATGAGCAACATATAAAAAAAGCTCTTTTTCGCTTGATTGTTTAGTTGATTGACCATTAATTATTTTATGAGCCTTAAAAGCAGATAATCCAACCTTATAATCCTTATTTACATAATCAATTTCATCTAATAAATCATTTTGGCTAATGATCAGATTAGAAAGGAAAATAAATAGTATAAAAGATATATATTTTAAGTTATTGTTTTCTCTCATAGACGAAATTTAAGTTAATTTTTACTTCTTCGTCTATTTTTTTGAAAACAATTTTTGGAATTTTAACATTGTAGTCGCTTAGCATTACTGAAAAACCTGATTTAAGTTCTATTTTTTCATCTAACTTCCTGATTTTAGCTCTTGTTATGATTTCATTATTGACACCCTTAATCATTAAGACACCTTCAATCTCAAATTCTTTAAAATCTCTATTTAATTCATTGAGGTTAAAATTGATAATTTGACCTTCAAATGTTGACTTTGGATAAATATTGCTCTCAAGATAGTTTTCATTAAAATGTTCTTGCATTAGACCTAATCTAAAATCAAATTCACTGATAAGAATTACTGCTGCAATTTGACCGGAATCTGAGTCTATAATAGAAACTGTTTTATTATTATTTGCCTTAATTGGTTCGAAGGCTGCTTTTGAACCATCAAATTTTGTAAGCCCTTTATCTGTGTAGAATTTTTGAGCTACAATATTTTGAACACATACAACAAAAATTAATGTAAGTAAATAAGATCTCATACTTTAAAAAACCAAATACTATACCAAAAATTTATACATTAGCCATTTGATTTTTAACATATGAAAAAAGTTTTTGTTAGTGGAGGTTCTGGTTATATTGCAATGTATTGTATCAAGATTTTAATCGAAAAAGGATACCACATTGTTACATCTGTTCGAGAAAAAAGTCAAATCGAATTAGTAAAAAAATCATTGAGTAAAAATAATGTTCCCTTTGAAAATATTGATTTTACAATTTTAAACCTATTAAAAGATGAGGGTTGGGACGATGCTCTAAGAGGTTGTGAGTATGTATTACATGTGGCCTCTCCAGTTATCCCTGGTGATGTTGATGAGGATTCCCTTGTTAGGCCTGCTGTTGAAGGGATGACAAGATGTTTGAATGCAGCTATAAAAAACGGAGCAAAAAAGTTTATCCAAACATCCTCATATGCAGCGATATATGGCAATGATAAATTTGAGCATAGTGATGATGATTGGACTGACTTATCCGATAAAAGTTTACATCCTTATGAAATAAGTAAGACAAAATCGGAAAAAAAAATGTGGGAAATGGTTGAAAATTCTAAGATAAAAGCTTGTGCTATAAATCCTGTCTTAGTTTTAGGCCCTTCTTTAACAGAAGTTCTTAGTATGTCAAATAGGTTAACTATAAAAAAAGTATTCAATCTTCCATTTGTTCCAGATATGGCAATTAGTGTTGTTGGAGTTCAAGATGTTGCAGATGCTCATGTACGTGCCATGGAATCCTCTGAATCCAACGGAAAAAGATTTCTACTTTCTGAGAAAACCATTAAACTGATTGATCTTGCAAGAATTCTCAAAGAAGCTGGCTTTTCTAAAGTTCCTACAAGAGTAATTCCTAATTTTATTTTTAAATTTTTTGCTCTGTTTAACCCATCATTGAGATCAATTTCCAAAAGACTTGGCAGTTTTGAAAAATTACATACAAAGAATGCTAATAATATACTAAATTGGTATCCAAAAAGTGCAGATATTGAAATAATTAACTCTGCCAAACAATTACATGATGTTGGCATATTAAAAAAATAGCTATCTTTACAAAGTGTTGAACTTGTATTAATTTACAAGAGGTTTTTAAAACCAATGAAAGCTTTCCAAATGGGGGGCTTTTTTTTTTACTAAAAAATAAAATTACTATAACTTTTTTAGCATCTAAATTTTAATACAATTTTTTTAAAAAATTTTAAAGAAAACGATTATCAAATTATTAAATTTGCCTACTAATAAATTAAACTAAAAATGACAAAATCAATATTTAACTTATTCATTATTCTTACATCTTTTTGTTCAGCTTTACAAGCACAAAGCATTTTAGGTTCAATTTCAGATTCGGATAATGGTGAACCATTAGTAGGTGTCAATATTTTTGTTGAAGGACAAAATCAAGGAGCTGTTTCTGATTTTAACGGAAATTTTACAATTGCAAATTTTGAAGCCGGCTCAACTTTAGTTTTTAGCTATGTTGGTTATAAGACTTTAGATCTAAAAATTTCATCAACTGATATAATTTCTGATGGCATTTCAGTTTCGATGGTTAAGGATCTTGGTGAATTAGATGAGGTAATAGTAATCGGATATGGATCTCAAAAATTGAGTGATATTTCTGGTGCAGTTTCAACTGTAAATGCTGATGTAATCGAAGCCTCTTCCCCTGTTAGAGTTGAGGATGCATTACAGGGTCAAGCATCAGGAATTAATATTATTTCAAGTGGCTCTCCAGGCTCTAAACCCACTGTCTTGATTAGAGGTATTACTTCTTATGCTGGAAATGACCCACTTGTTGTAATTGATGGAATTTCTGCTTCAATTGATGACTTAAATTCTCTAAACCCCAATGATGTCAAGTCCGTAAATGTCCTTAAGGACGCAGCCTTGGCCTCAATATATGGTGTAAAAGGGGGAAGTGGTGTCATTGTAATAACAACAAAATCTGGTGATAGAGACTCTGAAACTAAATTTACAATTAGTAGTTCACTTGGGACTCAGCAGGTTGTTAAAACCATAGATGTGCTAAATGCAAGTGAATATGCTGGAATACTAAATGAAGCAAGTGCAAATGCAGGAGAAGGAATAATTTTTCCAAATATTTCTGATTTTGGAGTTGATACAAATTGGCAAGATGAGGTTTTGGTAGATGCACCAATAGTTAATCATTCTATTACAGCATCAGGAGGTAGTGAAAATACTTCTTACTATGTTTCTGCAGGATATACTGGTCAAGACGGAGTGGTTGCAGGAGGAGATAAGTCATTCTTCAACAGGACTAATTTCACAACAAATATTAATACTGATTTATCTGAAAAGACTAAACTTTTAATAAATACCAATTATTCAAATATAAAAGGTAAAAGTTTAGCCGAAAACGGTATAACAAGTGTATTATCAAATGCGTTAAATTTTGATCCAACTGTAAGTCCGTATGAAAATGGATCATTTGGAATAAGCGAAACAATTACTCAAGAAATTGTTAATCCACTAGCTCAAATTGACAACACATATAATGAAAATAAAGTTGATAAAATTCAGGGTAAAATTGAATTTCAACATGATCTAATGAAAAACCTCAATATTACATCAAGATTTGGATACACATACGTAAATATTTATGATAAAGGCTTTATTCCTTTCCAATTTTATGGAACAGGACATAACCAGACAAATGCTAATCCAGATTTGAGCCCCATAGTTAGTATTGACAGCGAGGGAAATATTACTTCAACTCACAATCGTGTATTTGAAGGAAACACTAATTTCTTTAACTATACATATGAACTTTATGGAAATTATGATTTTACAATCGATGAAATGCATAAATTTCAAACTGTAGCTGGTTTTTCAATCGGAGAGGGTAAAGGTGGTAACATTTCAGCGACCAATGAAGATGTTCCATTTAACTCATGGGATTATGCAGATGTGAGTGCTGCTACAGGAAATGCTACACAGCAAACATCAAGCTCTTGGCAATATATTAATAGAAACTTGTCTTACTTTGGAAGGGTTTTATATGACTATGATGAAAAATACTTTGCTTCTTTTACAGCAAGAGTTGACGGTAGTACGTCATTTGGAAAAAATAATAAATTTGGATTTTTTCCATCAGCATCATTCGGTTGGGTTATTTCAAAAGAAGATTTTTTTGACGAAGTAACTGTTTTAGATTATCTAAAATTTAGAGCAAGTTATGGTACTCTTGGAAATGATAATATCAACCCTCAATTTTCTCTAATTTCAACTTTCCCTAGTTATGTTTTTAATGGTACGATTACCCCTGGTTCTTCACTAGGATCGATTCCTAATGATGATGTTTCTTGGGAAAATCAAGTACAAATGAATATTGGTATTGATACAAGAATATTTAGTGATAAGATTTCCCTTTCGGTTGACTATTTTAAAAAGACGGTTGATGACTTATTGTTTAGTCCAAATCTTTCGCTTTATCTTGGTGTTCCTTCATATCCAACTACTAATATTGGTAGTACAGAAAGTACTGGAATTGATGCTGCAATTTCGTTGTTTACATCTCTTGGAGATTTATCAATTTCATCTGATTTAAATTTCACAACAGCTGAGAATGAAGTTATTTCAATAAATAACGGAGATAAATATATCTGGGGAGCGGGATACGGAATCCCATACAGGAATATTGTGAGATTTGAGGAAGGATTCTCACCAGGTTATTTCTTCGGATATGTAACCAACGGTATTTTTCAAACACAAGACGAGGTTAATAATCATGCAACTCAAAATGGTGCAGTTCCAGGCGATATTAGATTTGTTGATATAAATGGTGACGGAATTGTAAATGACTCAGACAGAACACGAATTGGTGATCCCTTTCCAGATTTTACAATCGGATGGAATTTAAATTTAGATTATAAAGCATTTGATTTAAGTGTATTTACTTATGCTTCAGTTGGAAATGATATATATAGAGCGTATGAGAGAAATTTAAATTATACCAATAGATTTGCTTCAACTCTTGCTAGATGGACAGGTCCAGGAACAAGTTTTGATGAACCAAGGGTAACATTTGTTGATTCAAATAATAACAGTAGAGCGTCTGACAGATATGTTGAAGATGGTAGTTATTTAAGAATTAAAAATATTCAGCTTGGTTATTCATTTCCTGATTCACTAACTGAGGTATGGGGATTTGACGAAGTCAGAGCTTATCTGCAAGTTAAAAATGCACTAACACTAACAGATTATTCTGGATATGACCCTGAAATATCTGTTGGTGGTGTTCTTAATACTGGTATTGATTATGGAACTTACCCACAGCCAAGAATTTGGTCAATGGGTATTAATATTAAATTTTAATATAAAATATTATGAAAAATTTTAAAACAATATTATTACTGATTTTAGTTACTTCATTGTTAAACAGATGTACTGATCATGTTGATTATGAAGCTATTGAAGGTTATCAAATCACTTCTGAAATATATTTTCAACAGGAAGCTGATTATGACGCTGCATTGGTTGGAACGTATGATGTTCTACAATGGTTATTCTTTAATATTCAGCTTGGTGCAATTGCATCAGACCTTACTTTAGCTGGCGGTGAAAGCGCTACTGACTATATTGGTATTCAACAAATTGATGATATGACACATTATCCAGAAAATAATGTACTTAGACAAATTTGGCAATTTTTATATGAGGGGGTAAATAGAGCAAATTATATGCAACAAAATAAGGCAAATATTGACTTTGAAGGAAAAGAGGCTATGTATGGTGAAGTTTATTTTCTTAGAGCTTATTACTACTTTGAATTGGTAAAGTTTTTTGGTGATGTCCCACTATTTACCGAGGCTAGACTTACAGCTGGAGATGCTGGAACTCTTGTAAGAGCACCCAAGGAAGAAGTGTATGCACAGATTGAATTAGATTTACAGAATGCTATTGCATCACTTCCAAACTCTCAATCTCAAGAAGGTAGAGTGAATAAATATACTGCATATTCTCTTCTTGGAAAAGTGTTGTTATATCAAGATAAATTTTCAGAATCTGCTGAAGCATTTGATAATGTTATTGGTATTTACTCATTGGTTGATGATTATGGTGATCAATTTTTAAGATTTGGAGAAAATGGTTCTGAATCAGTTTTTGAAATCCAATATTCTAACCAGTCTAACTGGTATGACTGGGGATGTGCTCATTGTAGTGAGGGAAATTATGCAATAATAATGAACGGTCCAAGGGGTTGGAGCGGACCTGAATATGCTCAAGGATGGAGTTTTAATGTACCAACGGCTGAATTTTATAATTCTTTTCATCCAGATGACTTAAGAAGGGATGCTACTATTTTAGATATTGAATCGTTTGCATCAGCAACCGGAGCAACATATTCTGAAGGTTATGATCATACGGGATATTTTAATAATAAGTACATTCCAAGAGCTGGGGAATCTGGCGGTCAAACAGAATTAAATTATTTAACTAACTTTAGAATTATTAGGTACTCAGATGTATTATTAATGGCAGCAGAAGCTTATAACAGAAGTGGAATAAATGATAATTTGGCTTTAAATTTTCTAAATCAAGTTAGAGTTCGAGCATTTGATGATAATGAATTTGAATTAAATAATCTTTCTGGATCTGATTTAACCCAAGCAATATGGGAAGAAAGAAAATTTGAATTAGCACTTGAAGGACATAGATTTTTTGATCTTGTAAGAACAGGTCTTGCTTCTTCAACGATTCAAGGTTTTATTGAAGGGAAGCATGAGGTTTTTCCATTGCCACAACAAGAAATTGACATATCTGGATTAACTCAAAATCCAGGATATTAAACGTTTAAATTAATTTTATTCAATTATGAAATCAATCAAATTTTTATTAATTATTTTTTCTTTATTTATTTTTAATTCTTGCCAAGAAGATGATTATGAATTCGGTAATATAATCAGCCCGTCAAATTTAATTGTTGATGTAATAATTCAGGGTACAGATAATGATAACCCAAACGGTGATGGTAGTGGAAATGTCACTTTTGTTGCTACTGCTGATAATGCGATTACTTATAAATTCATCAGCAATGGAGTTGAATATATGCAGCCAAGTGGAGTGTTTTCAACAACATTCACTAATACTGGAATATTCTCTTATGAGGTAATAATTATTGCATCAGGAATTGCTGGTGAAACAACTCAGGTAAATGCTTCAGCTGAGGTATTATATACCTATGAGCCGCCTGAGGAATTAGTTAATGCTTTAACCACCGGTTCATGGAGAGTTATGGCAGAAGCGAATGGTCATATTGGAGTACATGATCCTGGCTCTTTTCATGATGGAGTCGATACTTTTCCAGAGTGGTATAGTGCCTCGCCTTTTCAACAAGCTAATACCGGAATGTATGATGATAGAATCATATTCCTTTCTGATGGCTCAGCTCAATTTTTGACACAGGGTTTTATTTTTGGAGATGCGACTGCGTTGGAGAATGATTTTACAGGAAATCAGGGATTAACACCAAATCAATATAACGAACATCAATATTATCCTGCTGATGACTTTTCATTTAGTTGGAGTATTTCGGAAAATGATGACGGTTATTTGGTATTAAATTTTAGCGGAAATGGATTTACTGGTAATTATGTTGGTGGAAATCATCAATATGTAATAACCCATAGAAATTCAGACTCAACGGAGCTTTACTTAAAGACAATTGGTCTTGATACTAATGCATGGTATGCAAAGATTACAAACCAATAAAAAAAATATAAATATTAAATTTTACAGGTGGTTTGCTTAAAAATTTTTCAATCAAATTTCCTTTAGTTTAATTTGTAATAATAAAATGAAAAATCATAACTATTTTATATTTTTCACCCTAATGTTTTTATTAGCATGTTCATCTGATAGTCCGTCGGAAACAAATAATGCTGATCAACCAATTATCCCTTCAAATTTAACATTTGATATTAATATTTTTGGACAAAGTAATTCCAATCCGAACGGAGATGGATCGGGATTAATTACATGTCTAGCAACTGCAACAGATGCGGTGAGTTATGAATTTAGACTTGGTGATGGTGTTGCTATTAATAGCACTGATGGCCAAATTGATTATACTTTTACAAGTCAAGGGACTAACTCCTATACGGTTTATGTTTATGCATATTCATCAACAGGACATTACATAAGTTCTTTTCTTAGCTTTGACTTATTTGTTGAGATTGAAGATAATCAAGCTACATGGTCTGAAGAATTTAACAATGATGGCCCTGTCAATGCTGATATTTGGACTCATGAAATTGGAAATGGTGATGGGGGATGGGGAAACGGAGAGTCACAGTACTACACCAATAATTTGACCAATTCTTTTGTTGAGGATGGTGTTTTAAAAATTACTGCAAAAAGAGAAAATATTGCTGGTTATGAATATACCTCAGCTAGGATTATTTCACGTGATAAATTTGAATTTCAATACGGGAGAGTTGATATAAGGGCAAAATTGCCAACGGGGATGGGAACTTGGCCTGCGCTCTGGCTTCTGGGTGCAAATTTTAATGAAGTTGGATGGCCTACCTGTGGAGAGATTGACATTATGGAACATTGGGGCCACGATCCGACAGTTATCGCGGGATCAATTCATACACCAATGAGTCACGGGGATACCTGGACTCATGGTTATACAAGTGTTAATGATTACCATGAAGAATTTCACATCTATTCAATTGATTGGGATGAAAACAGAGTTCAATTTTTTGTTGATGATGTACTATATTATACATACTCACCTTCACCCCAAGATTCTGAAAGCTGGCCATTTGATCAAGAAATGTTTTTTATTTTGAATGTCGCAATGGGAGGACACTGGTTTGACATTGACCCAGAATTTAGTGAATCAACTATGGAAGTTGATTATATAAGAATTTATCAATAAAAAATTATGAAAAAATATATTTATTTCCTTTTTGTTTTATCATTTTTAATTCCCTTTCATGAGTCATTGGGTAATGAAAAAGAAAAATTTATCGAGAATCTAATTTCTCAAATGACCTTAGAGGAAAAAGTTGGTCAAATGACCCAGATTAACATTACAGTTATTGCTAAGGGGCCTAACAGATTCTCATCATCATTTCCGATGGAGATTGATGATGTTAGAGCAAATAAGGCTTTAGTTGATTATAAAGTGGGTTCGGTCCTTAATACGATTAATAATACAGCCCAAAAACCAAACGTATGGTATAAAAATATTTCTAAAATTCAGGATATCGCTATGAATAAAAATAGACTAGGGATTCCAGTAATATATGGAATTGATGCTATTCATGGTACAACATACACGGATGGAGCAACAATGTTTCCTCAGCAAATCACTACTGCTGCAAGCTGGAATCCAGAAAATGCCTATAACATGGCATTCGTTTGCGCTTATGAAACAAGAGCTTCTGCAATTCCATGGAATTTCTCACCTGTATTAGACCTTGGATTTGATCCTCGATTTCCGCGACAATTTGAGACTTTTGGTGAAGATCCTTTATTAGTAGAAAGATTTGGTGTAGAAATGATTAAGGGTTATCAAGGGCTAGATAATAATGTTTCTAACAAATACAAAGTAGCTGCATGCATGAAACATTTTGTAGGTTATCATGCAACAATTTCAGGTAAAGACAGGACCCCTGCTTATATCCCTGACAATGTTCTGAGTGAATTTCATATTGAGTCATTCAAAAAAGCAATCGAAGCCGGTGCTAAAACTATTATGATTAATTCAGGACTTATAAACGGAATACCCGTTCATGCAGATTACAATATACTGATTAATATTTTGAGGAATAAATTAGGTTTTGATGGGGTTATTCTGACTGATTGGGAAGATATTAGAAAGCTTCACGATAGGGATAAAGTTGCCAAAACACAAAAAGAAGCAGTTAAAATGGCAATTAATGCTGGTATTGACATGTCTATGGTACCACACGAGTATGAGCAATTCTTTGATGATTTAGTTGAGCTTGTTAATGAAGGTGAGGTAGTTATTGACAGAATTGATGATGCAGTTAAAAGAATTTTAAAATTAAAGTTTGAGTTAGGTCTTTTTCAAAATCCAGTTACTAATTATGAAGACTATATTGACTTTGGTTCAAAAAAACACCAAAAGCTTGCCTATAAATCCGCCTCTGAGTCAATAACATTATTAAAAAATAGTGATAATATACTTCCATTAAAAGGTAAACCAAGCATCCTTGTTGTGGGACCTAATGGGAATAATATGAGAACTCTTAATGGTGCATGGACATATTCTTGGCAGGGTGAATTAACCGATAAATTTGCAGGGGATTTTAATACTATTTATGAGGCCCTTCAGAATAAATATGGTAAAAATAAAGTTAAATATGTTGCAGGTGTTTCATACAAAGACGGTGGAAACTATTATGACATGGAAGAGAGTGATATAAATAATGCAGTTACTGAAGCCAAAAACTCTGATTACATTATTCTATGTCTAGGGGAAAACACTTACACTGAAAAGCCTGGGGATCTAAATGATCTTAACTTACACAAATTACAAGTTAAATTAGCTAAAAAATTAGCTGAAACAGGAAAACCTATTATATTAATCTTAAATCTAGGAAGGCCTCGATTAATCTCTGACATTGAGCCACTCACGAATGCCGTTGTCAATATTTATTTACCCGGAAATTTTGGAGGTGATGCATTAGCTGACATACTTTCTGGAGAAGTAAATCCCTCCGGTAAATTACCTTACACATATCCTGCATTTCCCAATTCTTTAATTCCTTATTACTATAAGCCCTCTGAAGTCCAGAATAATTCTCAAGGTTCTTATAATTATGTTGGAGAAGTAAATAATCAATATGATTTTGGCTTTGGCCTTAGTTATTCTGAATTTAGATACAGTGATTTAAAAACAAATAAAAACCAATATAATTTAAACGATATAATAAAGATTTCAGTAAATGTTCAAAATTCAAGTGAAATTGATGGTTTAGAAACTATTCAACTTTATTCATCTGACTTGTATGCATCCATCACCCCTGATATAAAAAGACTTAGGGATTTCACTAAAGTCAAAATTGAAGCTGGTGAAATCAAAACTATTGAATTTAATCTGCCAGTTAGTGAGTTATCCTTTGTTAACTCTGAAAACGAATTTGTTGTTGAGCCTGGTAAATTTAAATTATCAATTGACAAATTATCTAAAGAGATCATAATTAGATAATTGTTACATAATTAATATTATTTTAAACAAGAAATTACTCTGCGAATCAAAATATATTACTGTAGTTATTCAAAAATAAGTTGATATAAATTACAAGGAATACTATTGAAATTAATGCTTTGGTAAATCCTGACACTATTAATCCAAGAAAAACTCCCGCAGCAGCTTTAAATGATTTTTCAAGGTTTTTATTTAAAAATAATTCTCCAGCTATTGCTCCTATTAAAGCTCCAAATATAATTCCAAAGGGAGGTAAAAATAATCCAATTAAAGTACCAATTGATGCTCCAGTAATTCCAAACTTACTAGCCCCAAATTTTTTTGAAGTATAAATTGGAACTATATAATCAAGAATAAATATAATTAAAGCGATAATAAGCGTAAAAATAAGTATTTTGCCATCTACTATAACTGTGGAAATATTACTAAATATAAAGAGACCTACCCATGAACTTAGAGGGCCAGGTAAAATTGGGATCACACTTCCCACAATTCCTATTATCATAATTAAAAAAGATAATATTAGTAAAATCAGATCCATATTTTTTTAAATAAAATCAATTAACTTTATTAAATTAATTAATAAAATCAATTGTGAGAAAAACTCTGATTATTATTTTTTGTTTTTTATTTATTTCATGTGAATTTGATTTTCAATTTGATAAAAAAATTACAGTTGATGAATTTATAACTGAAGAACTAAAATCACTTAATTGGAATGATGTTGATCAGTATCCTGTTTTTGAAAATTGTTTGGAAATTAATAATGTAAAAAATAAAAACAATTGCTTTGTAGAAACAATTACTAGTTCATTTAGAGAAAATTTAAAAACCAATAATTTAGTTCTTAACAGAACACTTATTGATACCGTTAGAATGGTTTTAAAAGTCGATAAGATTGGTAAAATTTCAATTGATAATATGACTATTTCAGATCAAAATAATAGGTATAAGGAGGTTATTACCAAATCTTTTGAAAGCACAGTTTCAAGTTTACCTAAATTATACCCAGCAATTAAACGAGGCCAAGAAGTTGATGTAATATTTAATATGCCAATAATAATTTCAACTGAGAATTAATAATGAATGAAAAAATTATCTTAGGAATTGACCCAGGTACCACGATAATGGGTTTTGGAATTATAAGGGTTAGTGATAAAAAAATGAGTCTTATTGAGATGAATGAGTTGAATCTAAAAAAGTACAAAGACCATTATCTTAAATTAAAATTAGTATTTGAAAGAACGATTGCTTTGATCGAGGATTTCAAGCCAGATGAAATAGCTATCGAAGCTCCTTTTTTTGGAAAAAATATTCAAAGTATGTTAAAACTTGGTAGGGCGCAGGGGATTGCAATGGCCGCAGGACTTTCGAGGGAAATTCCGATTACCGAATACTCCCCAAAAAAAATAAAAATGGCAATAACTGGAAATGGTAATGCAAGTAAGGAACAGGTTGCAAAAATGTTACAAAACTTACTCCAAATAAAAGAATTACCAAAAAATCTAGATTCAACAGATGGATTGGCTGCCGCAGTATGCCATTTTTACAATTCAAAAAATATAATTAAGGGTTCAAAATATTCTGGATGGTCAAGTTTTGTCAAACAAAATAAAGATAAAATCAGAAAGTCATAGCTAGCATTTATATTCATATTCCATTTTGTAAAAAAGCATGTCACTATTGTGATTATCATTTTTCTACCTCTTTAAAATCAAAAGATTCAATTATTGATTCTATTGTAAATGAAATAAATTTAAGAGCTGATGAAATAAATGAGAAAATCAATTCTATTTATTTTGGAGGAGGGACACCATCTCTAATTAGCGAAAATGATACTAAGAAAATTTTAAGTACAATTAACAAAAAATTTCATATTTCAGAAAATGCTGAAGTAACAATGGAATGTAATCCAGACGACATTAATATTAAAAATATTAAAGGATGGAAAAATAATAATATAAATAGAATTAGTCTTGGGGTTCAGTCTTTTTTTGATTCCGATCTGGAACTAATGAATAGGAGTCATAACTCAAGTACTGCCACTAAAGCAATTGAATTAATTAAAGACAATTTCAAAAACTTTTCTATTGATTTAATTTATGGAATTCCAGAAAGTTCATTTGATATATGGAAAAAGAATATTGACATTGGATTAAAATATGATGTACCTCATATATCAACATATGTATTAACCGTTGAGCCCAAAACAGATTTAATTAAATTAATCGAAAAAAATAAGATTAAAGAAGTAAGTGATATAGATCAAAAACTACAATTCGAGTATGTTTATGATTATCTGTTAAGTTTAGGATATGTAAATTATGAATTCTCGAGTTTTGCTATACCTGGATATGAATGTAAGAATAATGTTACTTATTGGAATAGAGGAAAATATATTGGTTTTGGACCCTCTGCTCATTCGTTTGATGGAGTTAAAAGAAAGTGGAATATCAGTAATAATCAGAAGTATATTGAAAAAATAAAATTAAATTCAATAGCATATGAATCAGAGATTTTGTCTGAAACTGATATTTTAAATGAAATAATAATGATCGGTTTGAGAACTTCCGAAGGACTAGATTTAGATTTAATCGAATCAAAATTTTCAAATCTCAATTTAGAAAAATTAATACAACAAATTCAGCTAAAAATTATGGATGGGGTATTAGTTAAAACCGATAATAAATTACATCCATCTACAGATTACAAATTTTTAACTGATGGTATAGCTTCTGACTTGTTCATAACCTAATTGAACAAAAAAATTAGTAAAAATATATTATCTTCATTATAAAATATTTTGCATGGAATGGAATGGTGTTATGCCAGCGATTACTACTAAGTTTACAATTGATGATAAGCTGGATTTAGACCTATTTAATAAGAATTTAGAATTTCAGCTAAAATCAGACGTGCAAGCAATTGTGCTTGCAGGATCTTTAGGTGAGGCTAGTACTTTAAGTCGAGATGAAAAAAATATTCTTACCAAAAACACCGTTGAATTTGTCAATGATAAAATTCCTGTTGTTGTTAATATTGCTGAACAGTCTACAAAAGAAGCATTAGAAAGCGTAAAATGTGCTGAAAAATATGGCGCAAGTGGTTTAATGGTTTTACCCCCCATGAGATATAAATCAGGAAGAAATGAGACAATTAGTTATTTTGAATCTATTGCTAAGTCAACCAAACTTCCTATTATGATATATAATAACCCTGTTGACTATGGAATCGAAGTTACAATTGATATGTTTGAAGAATTATTAAAATGTAATAATATAAAGGCAGTTAAGGAATCTACCAGAGATATTACTAATGTTACAAGGTTAAAAAATAGTTTTGGATCTAGATTAAAAATTATGACTGGAGTTGATACAATTGCACTTGAAAGCTTATTAATGGGTGCTGATGGTTGGATTGCTGGTCTTGTTTGTGCATTTCCAGAAGAAACAGTTGCTATATATAAACTTCAATCTCAAGGAAAAATTAAAGAAGCAGTTGAAATATTTAGATGGTTTTTGCCTCTGCTGGAATTGGATATAAATCCAAAATTGGTTCAAAACATCAAATTAGCTGAATCGATTCTAGAAATTGGTTCCGAACATGTAAGACTTCCCAGAAAACCCCTTTATGGAAAAGAAAGGGAAGAGGTTTTGTCTGTTATAAATTATGGAATTAGTAACAGGCCTGATTTGACAAAATATAATTATTAATTATGATTACGGGTAAAAATTTTATTGGAGGGGAATTGTCTTCGAATTCATCTGTAAGTTTTAAAACATTTAATCCAATATTAAATATTGAAAATAGCATTACATTTTTTGAGGCTAGTGATATTGAAATTGAAAAATCGACTAAACTTGCAAATGATGCATTTAAAATATTTAAACAAGTATCCTCATTAGACAGGTCAAAATTTTTAAATCAGATTTCTGATGAACTAGAGTTAATTACCGATGATATTGTAAATGTATATTGTTCAGAAACTGGACTTCCAGAAGCTAGGTGCAAAGCTGAATTAAACAGAACGGTTAATCAACTTAAGAGTTTTGCAAAACTTCTAACCGATGGAAATTTTCAAGAAGTATCAATTGATACCTCTATCCCTGAAAGAAAACCGGTTCCAAAACCTGATTTGAGAAAGATGTTGATGCCAATTGGTCCTGTTTTAGTTTTTGGAGCAAGTAATTTCCCCTTAGCATATTCAACTGCAGGCGGTGATACAGCATCAGCTTTAGCAGCAGGATGTCCGGTTATTTTAAAATCTCATCCAATGCATGCTGGAACAGGAGAATTAGTAGCAGCTGCAATTATTAGAGCTGCTAAAAAAACAAAAATGCCTAACGGAGTTTTTTCAAATTTAAATAGTAAAGGTATTGAGGTGGGAGAAAAGTTAGTAAACAGTCATTACGTAAAAGCCGTTGGATTCACAGGAAGTTTAAGCGGAGGCAGAGCAATATATAATTTAGCTTCAAAAAGAGATACTCCTATACCAGTTTTTGCTGAGATGGGAAGTGTTAATCCAGTTTTGATTTTCCCCAAAAAGCTTAAAAAAGAATATTCAGAATTAGCAGCACAATATGCTAAGTCAATAACGATTGGGTCTGGTCAATTTTGTACTAACCCAGGGATTATTATTTCTTTTGATTCTGAAATTTTTAATTTATTCAAAAATAAACTAGTTGAAGAAATTGAAAAGATATCACCTTCTTGTATGTTGCATCCTAATATTCACAAATCGTATAATGACGGTTTAGAAAATATTAAAAAAAATAAAAGTGTATCCGTACTAACTAAACAAGATATTGAGCTAGATGATAATTTTCCTAATCACGTAATCTCATCTGTTACTGCAAATAAATTTATTGAAGATAAAAGTTTGCAACAAGAAATTTTCGGCCCTTGTTCTTTGCTTGTTTTATGTAAAGATCAACATGAAATGTTAAATGTAATTAAATCTATGGAAGGCCAGTTAACAGGAACACTTTTAGCTGAAGAGAATGACGATTATTTAACACAGGAAATTATTAATGCTTTAGAGTTAAAGGTTGGTAGAATTATATTTAATGGTGTGCCAACAGGAGTTGAGGTATGCCCGTCAATGACTCATGGTGGACCCTACCCGGCATCTACAGATTCAAGATTTTCTGCAGTTGGAATTAATTCTATTAAAAGATGGTTAAGACCGGTGAGTTTTCAAGATTTTCCTCAAAATTTACTACCAAGTGAATTAAAAAATAATAACCCCCTAAATATTGAACGCAATATTAACGGAATTACAACTAGAGAGGGTGATAGCCTTTTCAAAATATAATTAAGTTTATGAAATTTAAATTACTAATCTTACTAATGTTTCTCATATTTTCTTGCGATAGAGAAAACGAAAAATTAGAAATTATAATACAAGAATACCAAAATCACGAAGCGTATGGTTATAAGGATTATCCACTTGGAAATTTTTCAGAGGAATACTTTAGAAGCGAAAAAGAATTTGCTGAAAACCTATTAATAAAACTATCACATATTGACGTAAATAAACTTGACGAAAATGACAATATTTCTTTCGAGTTATTGTCTTTTGTTCTAAAAGATATAGTAGCATACTATGATTTTGAAAGATTTCTAAACCCACTTCTTTCGGATTCTGGTTTTCATAGCAGCCTGGTTTATAATGTGAAACCAATGTATAATTACAAACAGATTAAAAACTATTTAAATAAGCTCAATTCAATTCCTCAATATGTTGATCAATATCTACCACTTTTAAGAAAAGGACTAAAGAAGGGAGTTTCACAACCACTGGTTATTTTTAACGGTTATGAATCAACATACAATGACCATATAACCAAGGATTTTGAATTAAATTATTTTTACTCCCCTTTTAAAACATTACCAAATGGTTTATCACAGACCCAAAAAGATTCAGTTCTTAATGAAGCAAAAAAAGCTATTGAAAATAGTGTAGTCCCTCAATTTATTAGAATTAAAGTTTTTTTTGAAAAAGAATACTACCCGAATACAAGAACTACTATAGGGGTTTCAGAAACCCCTAACGGGGCTGAATTTTATCAAAATAGGATAAATTATTACACAACAAGTACGTTATATACTGCTGATGAAATTCATCAAATCGGATTAAATGAAGTAGCACGTATAAAAGAAGAAATGATTAAAATTATTCAAGATTTGAATTTTAAAGGATCCTTTAATGATTTTTTTAAATTTCTTCGAACCGATGATCAATTTTATGCTAAAACCCCAAAAGAGCTACTTATGTATGCAAGGGATATTTCCAAAAGAGCTGATGAACAACTTCCAAGGTTTTTTAAAACCCTACCAAGAAAACCATACGGAGTTGCTCCGGTTCCTGACGCAATAGCTCCAAAATATACAGGCGGTAGATATGTGGGTACTTCTAAAAATAGTACCAACCCTGGTTATTACTGGGTAAACACCTATGATTTAAAAAGTAGAACTCTATATACAATTCCCGCTTTAACTGTTCATGAAGCAGTCCCTGGCCATCATCTACAAAGTGCTCTTAATAATGAATTGGGTGATAGTATTCCTCAATTTAGAAGAAACTTATATTTATCTGCATACGGAGAAGGATGGGGTTTATACACTGAGTTTTTAGCCGATGAAATGGGTATTTACACAACACCATATGAACAATTTGGTAAATTTACCTATGAAATGTGGAGAGCTTGCCGATTGGTAATTGATACGGGTATTCATGCTAAGGGTTGGTCAAGAGAAGAAGCTATAGATTATATGTCTAATAATACAGCATTATCCTTACACGAAATAAATACTGAAATAGATAGATATATCTCATGGCCAGGACAAGCTTTGTCTTATAAAATAGGAGAATTAAAAATTCGGGCATTGAGAAATAAAGCAAAACTTGAACTAAAGGAAAAATTTGATATTAGAGAATTTCATGAAAGAATTTTAGAGTACGGAACTGTAACATTGTCTACTCTTGAGAGGAGAATAAATAATTATATAGAGGAAACAAAAAATGACTAAACACATTTTTGATTGTATTGATGCACATACCTGTGGAAATCCAGTTAGATTAATTCTCTCTAAAAAACCTGATTTAGCTGGCTCATCAATGAGTAAAAAAAGATCCGATTTTGTCAAAAATTTTGATTGGATTAGAAAGTCATTGATGTTTGAGCCTAGGGGTCATGATATTATGAGTGGTGGTATGATTTTTCCACCTAATGATCCAAATAATGATTTTTCCATATTATTTTTAGAAACATCCGGTTGCTTACCAATGTGTGGACATGGAACTATTGGTATTGTTACTATAGCTCTAGAGGAAAATTTGATAAAACCTAAAGTCGATGGAATTTTAAATATCGAGGTACCGGCAGGTAATATTATTGTAAAGTATGAAAAAAAAGGTAGTAAGGTTTTATGGGTCGAAATAGTCAATGTAGATAGCTATTTGGCTGCAAAAAATCTATTTGTAATTTCAAAAGATCTTGGTAAAATTAACTTTGATGTTTCATATGGTGGTAATTTTTATGCAATTATTGAAAAACAAGAAAATTATACAGATTTAAATGATTATAAAGCTGAACAACTTATTAGCTATTCTGGAGAAATCAGGGAAAAGATAAATAAAAAATACGTGGACAAGTTTATTCATCCCTTTGACAGTTCTATAAAAGATGTATCTCACATATTATGGGTGGGAGAAGTAATTGATGAAGCATCTTCATCCAGAAATGCAGTTTTTTATGGAGATAAAGCCATCGATAGGTCTCCTTGTGGAACAGGAAGTTCGGCTCGAATGGCACAATTATTTTCTGAAAATAAGCTAGGAGTTGGAGAGACTTTTATTCACGAAAGCTACATAGGTTCTAAATTTATTTGTAGGATTGAAAAAAGTACTAAAATTAAAGAGTTTAGCGGAATAACTCCCGTGATAAGAGGATGGGCTAGAATTCATGGATATAATAAAATAATTGTTGATGATGATGATCCATTTTGTGGTGGTTTTCAAGTAATTTGAAATGTCAAAAAAAATATTAATAGTAGGCGGTGGTATAATTGGGATATGTTCGGCATATTACCTGTCTAAGAGTGGTCATGATGTAACCATTATTGATAAATACGGAATGAATAGTGGAGCATCTTATGTAAATGCAGGATATTTATCCCCTGGTCATATTATTCCATTAGCGGCACCAGGCGTCATTAAGCAAGGTTTAAAATGGATGTTTAATTCTTCAAGTCCATTTTATATTGAGCCTAGGATAAATATAGATTTTTTCAAATGGTTATATGCATTTAATAAGTCATGTTCAGAAAATAATGTAAAAAGTTCTATTGTTCCAATAATTGAAATGTCGCTTTTGAGTCAAGAGTTATTAAAGGACATTAAGAAAGATAATGATATGGGTTTTCATTACGATCAAAAAGGGTTGTTGATGTTATGTAAAACCGAAAAATCCCTTGAAAAAGAAAAAGAAGTAGTTGATTTAGCAGTTCAAAATGGCCTACGAGCAAAAATTTTAAATCAAAATGAAATAAAAACGATTGAACCTAATATAAATATAGACTCAATTGGTGCGGCATATTTTTATTGTGATCATCATACAACACCTAGTGAGTTGATTAATGAATTAAAAGATTTCATACAAAAAAAGGGAGTAAAATGTATTACTAACAATGAAATTGAATCTTTTCATATTGAAAACAATAATATTAAATCGGTAAACATCTCAAATCAAAATTTAAGTTTTGACGAATATGTTTTGTCAGCCGGTACTTGGACTTCTAAATTATGTAAAAAGCTTGGAATTGAACTGCTTCTTCAGGCAGGTAAAGGATACAGTGTAAATCATTCATCAAAAACAGAAATTTCTTGCCCTGCAATTTTGGTTGAACCTAAATGTGCAATTACACCGATGAACGGATTTACAAGATATTCTGGAACCATGGAAATTTCATCGATTAATGATAGGATAAGGAAAAATAGGGTGAATGCAATATGCGATGCTGTTGAGTCATTTTATCCTTCAGTTAAAATTCCAGAAATTGACAGGAATGATGCTGGTTATGGGTTTAGACCTATTTCAGCTGATGGAGTCCCGTATATCGGAAGAACTAAAAATCTTAAAAATGTTATTATTGCTACAGGTCATGCAATGATGGGATGGAGTATGAGTACAGGTACTGGGAAAATCGTTTCAGAAATTGTTGACCAAAAACAAACCAGTATTAATATAGAGAGGTTTAACCCGAATCGAAAATTTTAATTCATCTGCATATAATCTTCAGCCATAACTTTATCAAGAAGCATAATTAATCTTTTTGAATCATCAATTGAAAAGATAATAGGAGGTTTAATTTTTATTACATTTTTATCTAAACCGTCATTACTCATAAGAACACCAAGCTCTTTCATTCTATTTACTAAATAGATTGCTTTATCCATTTCAGGGATTAAATTTTGGTCAACAAGTTCTAATCCAATAAATAAACCTCTTCCTCTCACATTACCAATTATTGAATATTTTTTTGCTAATTTTTTTAGCTCACTTACAAGAAATTTCCCAGTTTTGAGAGCATTTTTTTGAAGATTTCTTGAATCGATTTCACGAATTACTTCATTTGCAATTCTACACGAAACCGGATTGCCACCAAAAGAACTGAAAAACTCTAATCCGTTATCAAATTTCTTTGAAATTTCAGCAGTACAAACAACTGCTCCAATTGGATGACCATTTCCCATGGGCTTACCCAATGTAACTATATCTGGGATGACATCATGTAATTGAAAACCCCAAAATTTTTCTCCAACTCTTCCAAATCCTGTTTGAACTTCATCAACTATTAAAAGTATATTTTCCCTATCTAAAATTTTCTTACATTTTTTTAGAAATTTTTCTGGCAGCTCAATTTGTCCTCCACAACTTATAATTGGCTCAACAATCATTGCACTAATTTTTTTATTTGCTTTTTTAGCTTTTGAAATTATTTTTTCAAATTCAATAAAATATTTTTTTCCTGCTCCTTTTCCCCGATATTTTCCTCTAAATTCATCTGGCATGGGAATTTCAAAAATATTACTTGCTTTACCACTCCCGCCTTTACTATTGTATTTGTAATTACTAACCTCAATTGTTTTATTAGTATTTCCATGATATCCCCCCTGCATTACAATAAAGTTTTCACAATTCCTGTTTACATTACTTATTCTAATTGCTAATTCATTAGCTTCACTCCCTGAATTAACTAAATATATTTTTGATAATTTTTTTGGAAATTTTGTCGCTAAATTTTTTGAAAGGGAAATAATTTCGTCATGTAAATATCTTGTATTTGTGTTTAAAACCCCAATTTGTTCTTTTGCTGCTTTAAGAACATTTATATTTTGGTGACCTACATGAGCAATATTATTCACTGTATCTAAATATTTTTTACCCTTATATGAATATAGATATTGATTAAATCCTCGAACAATATATATTGGAGAATTATAACTTAATTTCAGGTTTTTGGGTAAATATTTTTTTCTTGAAATTTTTAATTCATCTTTATCAAATTTAGTATTAGTCTTCACGTCAATATTCAAAATTAGACTGGGATTTGGGCATATACTAGACCATACTTTTTTTTCACTTTCTAGGCAAACCCCGGGAAAGTCATTTTTATAATCAAGAAGTGTTAGCATTATCTGAAAATGTAAATGAGGACTCCATCCACCGTTTTCTTTCACTGACCCAATCTCAGCAATTTTTCCGCCTTTTTCAACAAAATCTCCAACTTTAAGTTTAGATTTTTTTTGATCTGTTAAGTGACCGTAAAGTGAATAGAATTTTAAATTCCCGAGACTATGCTCAATTATTATTAATCCCCCATAACCTTTTCTTGTTTTATCATTTGTAATTATTTTTATAGTTCCGTCTTCAATTGAATTAATCGGAGTTTTTTCATTTACCCAAAAATCAACACCCAGATGAGTTGTCCTATTTTCAACCCCCCTTTCAGTTAATATCTCATAATCAGCCGAATCATAAACTGCCCTTGTTTCAAGATAGCCACCAAAAAATGTAGAAAATGGTTTTTGATTTATTTTTTTTTCAAATGAACTAATGTCATTTATCAAGTCACTAGAAAGCCATTTGCTAGAAACACTTAGGTCTAAGTTTTCTAATTTATTAGTTTCATTTTTATTGAATAAAATATTAATAGAAGATTTTTTTTTACCTATTAATTTTTTGAAATTTTTTTCGTTGGGAGTTGCAGTAAAACCACATGCATTTCTAAAAAAATATGTGGCTAATTCCTGATTAATGTCAGCCCATTTATCAAAAATCAAAAGCATGTCATCTTTGCTTACCTGTAAGTACTTATTACTAGGGTTATATTTTTCATTCAAAGACGATTTTAAAATTGAAATTGAAATTCTTAAAAGTATTAATTCATATAAAAACTCTATTTCTATTTCACTAATTTTAATTTCTGAATTAAAACCTTTAATTATTTCACATGCTGACTCAAGTTGATTCATGCTTTCAATAATTCCATAAGCACAAGTAACAGCTAGCTCATTAATTAATTGGCTTTTTATACAATCTCCAAAATCGATAAAGCCAACTATATTAGGATTTTTTAGATTTTCAGAAACTATTATGTTATTGTCATTTAAGTCATTGTGAATTAGGTTTTTTCTTAACCCTTCATATTCAGACTGTTTCTTTTTAAAATTTATAAGAAGTTTTTCAATTATCAGCTGGCGCTTTTTACCAATACCAATCTTTTTATAAATCTTCTTAATCCATATATAATTTGACAAATCCCAATCAAAATCTTCACGCAAATAATTTGAATTAACTTTCTTTAACTTCAAAATTAGTTTTGCACTTTCTAGTCCTAATTCATGTCTTAAATTTTTATTTATGGGATTTACAGATGACCACAGTCTTCCATTAATCCAGTCATTCATCCTAAAATATCTTATTTCATTTTCCTTGTCAAAAAACGTCGCACAAGGTTTTTTATCTAATGTCAATTTATTGTTGGCAGCTTTTTTATAATCCTTTAGATTGATTAGAAGATTGGTTTGGAATTTTACGAATTTTGGGTCAGTTTTTTTTGGGTAAATTTTAAAGAAATATGACTTTTTTTTTGAATTAAGTTTGAAGTTGTCATCACTTTCACCTTCGACTTGAGTGGCTTTAACTTTTATTCCGTAATTTGAATAAACTAAGGTTTCAATAAACTGTAATTCAAATTTTTTCTTCATTATAATTTTAGACAAATATTCACAATCCAAATTACCAATAACACCTTTTAAAAACAATATATATCCTCAATTTCATAAACTATTGTTTATATTTACCTCTCAATTTTGCGGGCGTGGTGGAATTGGTAGACACGCTAGACTTAGGATCTAGTGCCGCAAGGTGTGAGAGTTCGAGTCTCTCCGCCCGCACAAATTCACTCTCATTTAATGATTATACAAGAATTCACATGTAAAGAAATAAAAAGGGAAGTAGACGTAATTTCCTTTTCATGGGAATCACCCAGCAATATAGCTCTTGTGAAGTATTGGGGTAAAAATTCTGACCAAACACCCAAAAACCCCTCAATTAGTTTTACTTTATCTGATTGCAAAACAAAAACATCTGTTTCATTCAAAAGAAAAAAAAATAAATCTGATAATATTGATTTTGAATTATTGTTTGAGGGTGAAAAAAATTTTTCATTCAGACCTAAGATTGAAAAGTTTTTCTCTTTAATCAAAAATTATTTTCCGTTTCTTTTGGATTATCACCTCACGATTTCAAGCTCAAACAGTTTCCCGCATAGCAGTGGTATTGCTTCCTCAGCTAGTGGTATGAGTGCTTTGTCATTATGTTTAATGAGTTTTGAAAAAGAACTTACCTTAATTAAGGATGATTTTTTCTTTAAAAAAGCGTCATTTATTTCTAGAATAGGTTCAGGTAGTGCATGCAGGAGTATATACGGAGGTATTAACTTCTGGGGGTCACATCCTGAGTTCGCTTTTAGTTCTGACTTATACTCAATACAAATAAGTGATAATATTTCACCTGAGTTTCATAAATATAGAGATGTAATTCTGATAATTGATGATAGTAAAAAAGAAGTGTCAAGTTCTGTTGGCCATGAACTGATGAATAATAACCCTTTTTCAAATCTCAGATTCAAAAAGGCTAATAATAATATTTCAAGATTGATGAATATTTTAAAGTCTGGGGACTTGAATGAGTTTTGTAGTCTGGTTGAAAGTGAAGCACTAATGCTACATTCTCTAATGATGAGTGGCCATCCCACTTATATTTTGATGAAACCCGCAACATTATCGGTCATTGATAAAATTAGACAGTTCAGAATGGACTCAAAAATCCCCGTTTGCTTTACTCTTGATGCAGGAGCAAATACCCACATATTATTTCCTGACAAATTCTCAGAACAGGTTATGATTTTTATTAAGAATGAGCTTTCCCATTATTGTATCAATCAAAATTACATATCTGATTTTATTGGGTCTGGTCCTAAGCAAATCTAAATTTATATTTTTGATAGTATGAAAGGTTCATCATTTTATTCAAAAATATTATTATTTGGAGAATATGGAATAATTGAAGATTCTAAAGGTTTGTCTATTCCATATAATTTATTTGAAGGTCATCTAAAGATACCAAATGTAGATTCTAAAAGAACAAAATATTCGAATTCAATTCTTTATAATTTTTGTAAATACTTAAAACAACTTACAGAATTAGAAATAAATCTAATTTTTTTTGAAAAGGATTTAAAAGATGGATTATACTTCGATTCCTCTATACCAATGGGTTATGGAGTTGGAAGTAGTGGTGCTTTGGTTGCAGCCGTTTACGACAAATATTCAAATAATAAAATAATTGCTTCGGAGGAGCTTAGCAGGAAAAAAATTTTCAAGTTAAAAACAATATTTTCAAAAATGGAATCCTTTTTTCATGGAAATTCCTCCGGTTTAGATCCATTGAACAGTTATCTGGGTTTGCCAATCTTAATTAATTCTAGCAATGATCTATGCATTACTTCAATCCCCAATCAAAAATCTGTGGGTGCAGGTGCTATATTTCTTATAGATAGTGGCCAAATAAGTTCAACTTCTCATATGGTCAATATTTTTATGGAAAAGATGAAATCTGACGGATTTAGAAAAATGATTTCATCCCAATTTATAAAGTATACTAATTTGTGTGTTGATAGTTTCATAAGTGGTGATTTTAATAGCTTATTTGTTAACACAAAAAAATTGTCTAAAATTGTATTAGAAAATTTCAAACCAATGATTCCGCATGAATTCCATAATTTATGGAAAAATGGAATAGATAGTGGTTTATATTTTCTTAAATTATGTGGTTCAGGAGGTGGTGGCTATATACTTGGTTTTACCCCAGACATTGAGCTGGCAAAGAACAATTTAAAAGATTATAATTTAGAAGTTGTTTACCAATTTTAAATAAATTGATTTTTTCATCAAATCTTAAAAACTCTCTCTTTTTCTTAGTACTCAAGGTGGGAATCGAACCCACACTCTAAAAAAGAACTGGATTTTGAATCCAGCGCGTCTACCAATTCCGCCACTTGAGCATTCAAGCAAAAGTAAAAATAATCATTATTAAATACTTTCCTTAAATTAAAATTTCTATTTTTGCTGTCCCTTACAAAATTATATATAAACAATTAAAAACCAATTAAATACAGTGTTAGCAGGAAATACAAAAGCAAAAATTTTTAATTGTACAAATAGCTTAGATCTGGCAAAAAATATTTCTAACTCATTTGGTGAAAAACTTGGTAAGGTGATTATTTCAAGATTTTCTGACGGGGAATTTCAACCATCATATGAAGAATCGATTCGTGGAACCAGAATCTTTATTATAGGCTCGACTAATCCAAGTTCTGAAAACCTAATGGAAATGTTATTAATGATAGATGCAGCAAAAAGGGCGTCTTCAAGACATATAACTGCTGTTATCCCTTACTTTGGTTGGGCAAGACAAGACAGAAAGGATAAGCCAAGAGTACCAATTGCTGCGAAGATGATCGCTAAGATGATTGAGTCTGCAGGTGCAACACGATTAATTACGATGGATTTACACGCTGATCAAATTCAAGGTTTTTTTCAGATACCCGTTGATCATTTATATGCATCCACAATCTTTATTCCTCATGTAATAAGTCTTAAATTAGATAATCTTTGTATCGCATCTCCAGATATGGGTGGTTCAAAAAGAGCCTATGCTTATTCTAAAAATTTAAATTGTGATGTAGTCGTTTGTTACAAACAAAGATCGAAAGCAAATATTGTTTCCCACATGGAACTAATTGGAAATGTTGAAGGAAAAAATGTAATATTAGTTGATGATATGGTAGATACAGCTGGAACATTAGCTAAAGCAGCTGATTTATTAATTGAAAGAGGAGCTTTGAGTGTAAGAGCTATATGTACGCATGCGATTCTTTCAGGTGATGCATATTCTAAAATTGAAGCTTCAAAATTAGAAGAATTAATTGTTACTGATTCAGTCCCTAACATTAAGCCTCATTCTAAAATAAAAGTGTTATCTTGCGCCGATTTATTTTCAGATGTTATGCACAAAGTGCATAATAATCAGTCAATAAGTTCAAACTTTATAATGTAAACTTTAAATTAAAATGAAATCAATTACAATAAACGGATCTAAAAGAGAAAGCGTAGGTAAGTCTTCTTCAAAAGCACTACGTAATGCTGGACAGATTCCTTGCGTATTATACGGAGGGGATGGACCAATACATTTCTCAGCACCAGAATTGGCATTCTCAAAATTAGTATACACCGCAAATGCGTATACTGTTGTTATTGCCTTAAGTGATAATGAATCTTATTCAGCTGTTTTACAGGATATACAATTCCATCCTGTTTCTGATAAGATTTTACACATAGATTTTTACCAATTATTTGATGACAAGAAAATTGCTATGGATATTCCGGTGAGATTAGTCGGAAATCCTATAGGAGTAAAGCTTGGCGGAAATCTGCAAAGAAATAAAAGAAAACTTAGAATCAAAGCTCTTCCAACAAACCTTCCAGATAATATAGAGATTGATATCTCAGAATTAAATATCGGGGATAGAGTATATATAACAGAATTGGAAAATGAAAACTATGAATTTTTACATCCTGATAATACTGTTGTTTGTCAAGTAAGAAGAGCAAGGGCTGCATTAGTAGTGGAAACTGAAGATGAAGAAGGAGAAGAAGGAGAAGAAACAAACGAAGAGGGAGAAGCAACTTCTGAAAAAGCTGAATCTTCACTGAAAAAAGAAGAATCATCTGACGCTGAAACACCTGCAGAATCTTAAGTTAATTTATAATTAATAACTAAAAAAAGCATTCTGTGATTTGTCAGAATGCTTTTTTTATTTTTGTTTACAGTAAATCATCTGATCTCATGGATAAGTTTTTAATTGTTGGCTTAGGTAACCCTGGTGAAAAGTATTATAATACTAGACATAACATTGGATTTGAATTACTAGATTTCATCTGTAAAAAATATGAATCTGAGTTTGAAACTAATCGATTAGGGCAAATTTCAAAATTTTCAATAAAAGGCAGAAAAGTATTATTACTCAAACCAAATACATTTATGAATCTTAGCGGAAAATCTGTAAAGTATTGGATGCAACAAGAAAACATAAAGCTTAAAAATATTCTGATTATAAGTGATGATCTTAATCTGCCACTAGGGAAAATAAGATTTAGAACAAAAGGAAGTAGCGGA
>CACLPI010000012.1 GCA_902608795.1 uncultured Bacteroidota bacterium | reverse complement strand
GTATTACCAAAGATTTGCCTTGTGAAGTTTGGGCTAAATATGAAACTTTTAACCCAGGAAATTCCGTTAAGGACAGGATTGGATTAAACATGGTTCAAGAAGCTGAGAAAAAAGGAATATTAAACCATGGAGGGACAATAATTGAAGGAACATCAGGGAATACCGGAATGGGTTTAGCTATTGCGGCAATTTCAAGAGGGTATAAATGTATTTTTGTAACTACTGATAAGCAGTCACAAGAAAAAATTGATATTCTCAAAGCTTTTGGTGCTGAAGTTGTTGTTTGCCCCACAAATGTTGAACCTGATGATCACAGGTCCTATTACTCAGTTTCTAAAAAATTATCAGAGCAAATTGAAAATTCATGGTATGTTAATCAATATGATAATCCTAGTAACACAATGACACACTACAAATATACTGGGCCCGAAATATGGGATCAAACAGATGGAAAAGTCACCCATTTTGTAGTTGGGGTTGGAACAGGTGGAACTATCTCTGGGGTAGGTAAATTTTTGAAAGAAAAAAATCCAAATATTAAGATTTGGGGAGTAGATGCATACGGATCGGTTTTAAAAAAATTTCATGAGACGCGAAAATTCGATAAGAATGAAATATATCCATACGTAACAGAAGGTATTGGTGAAGATATGATACCAGAAAATATCAACTTTGATATTATTGATGGCTTTACAAAGGTAACAGATATTCACGCTGCTATTTTTTGTAGAAAATTATTAAAACAAGAAGGCATGTTTTTAGGAAATTCGGCAGGAGCGGCAATCAAAGGGGTTTTACAATTAAGAGATAAATTTAAACCACGAGATCTTGTAGTAGTTTTATTCCATGATCACGGAAGTCGATATTTAAAAAAGATATACAATGACGAGTGGATGAGTAAAATGGGTTACATGTAAATTAATTTTCAAAAATCTATTTTTTTTCTCATCTTGCAAGCTTCATTAAAAACCTCAATATGAAAAAATATATTACAACATTTATAATACTGTGTAGTTCGGTCAATATCAAAGCTCAAGAGATAGGTTTGGATCAGAGAATTGACGAGGCTTTTCAACCAATTTCTGATACAGTTAGCAAATATGTTTTTTACCCAATTGGTGATTATCCTTTTGTAATATATCTACTGGTTGGAAGTGCACTATTCTTTACAATATATTTTTGGTTTCCAAACATTAGATATTTTTGGACAGCCATCAATGTAGTCAGAGGTAAATATGATAATTTAGAAAAAAGTGATTCAAATACTAAAGATGGTGAAGTGTCCCATTTTCAAGCTCTTGCAACTGCTGTTTCTGGTACAGTAGGAAATGGAAATATTGCTGGTGTCGCTCTTGCAATTGCACTAGGTGGCCCAGGAGCAACATTTTGGATGATTGTTTGTGGATTATTAGGTATGTCTACAAAATTTGTTGAATGTACACTTGGAGTTTACTTCAGGGATGTTGATGAAGATGGTGTAGTTTATGGAGGTCCAATGTACTACATAAGCAGGGGTCTTAAATCAAAAGGTTTTAAAACCCTAGGTACAATTGCAGCCTCTCTTTTTGCAATTTTTTGTGTTGGTGGGTCTTTTGGTGGGGGTAATGCTGCACAATCAAACCAGGCTACAATAGTAATAAAAAACTTATTTGGTTATGAATCAACATTTGCTGGTGCTATGATAGGTCTTATTCTTGCTACGTTGGTTGGTATAATTATTATTGGTGGGATTAAGAGAATCGCATCTGTCACTGAAAAAGTTGTTCCCTTTATGGCCTTAATTTACATTATTGCTTGCGTTTATATTTTGACCATTAACTATTCATTTATTGACGATGCTATTGGATTAATAATTTCTGAAGCCTTTAACCCAACTGCTGTTGGCGTTGGAGGAATAATAGGTGTATTAATGGTTGGCTTTCAAAGAGCAGCCTTTTCAAATGAAGCTGGAGCAGGGTCGGCCTCAATCGCACATTCAGCAGTTAAAACAAAGTATGCTGCCTCAGAGGGTTTAGTTGCTTTATTAGAGCCATTTATTGATACCGTTGTTATTTGTACTATGACGGCACTTGTTATAATTACATTTAACTCAACCGGAGCATTTATTTATGGTGGTGACGGTACAGGTGGAGTCTTAATTGACGGGGTAGTTTATGAGGGTGCAGGCATTACTCAAATGGCATTTGCTGAATACATTCCTGGTTCTGATATATTTCTTACAGTAGCAGTTGTGTTATTTGCTGTATCTACAATGATTTCATGGTCCTATTATGGTCTACAATCATGGAAGTTTTTATTTGGTAGAGGTTATTTAGCTGATTTAACTTACAAGGTTTTGTTTTTAATGTTTGTTGTGATTGGAGCTGCTGCCAGCATGAATTCAATTTGGGCATTTTCTGATGCAATGATATTTGCCATGGTATTTCCAAATATGATTGGACTATACTTTTTATTCCCGATTGTTAAAGAACAATTAAAAAAATATTTAGATGCAATAAAAAATTAATTTTTTCCATACAAAATCTTTTGTTAGATTATTTTTAGCTTATATTTGCACCAAATTCTAAAGAAAGGAGGTTTGTAATATGCTAATAATACCAATTAAAGACGGAGAAAATATAGATAGAGCACTTAAGCGTTTCAAAAGGAAGTTTGATAAAACAGGAACCAAGAAATCATTACAAACTAGAAAAGAATTTATAAAACCTTCAATTAGAAGAAGAGCTGTTATACAAAAAGCACAGCACGTACAAAGACTTCGAGACCAAGAAGATATATAATATATCTCTGACTTCATTTACATACTGAATAATAATTTATAAATTTATATTTAATGTATGGAATTCACTTCATTTCTTGATTATCTTCATTTAGAGAAAAAATACTCTAACAAAACCATCATAGCCTATAAAAATGATTTGCAAACTTTTTGTAATTTCAATTTAGAAAAGTTTGAGCAAACCAATATTAAAAAAGTTAATTACTCTCAGATCAGATCTTGGATAGTATCTCTTGTTGCTGATGAAATCTCTAATAATACAATTAATAGAAAAATTTCTTCACTAAATAGTTATTATAAGTTTTTACTTAAGACAGGTGACATAAAAATAAATCCATTAAATGAGCACAAAGCCTTAAAAACAAAATCAACTATTCAGTTACCTTTCTCTGAAAAAGAAATACTTAATACTTTAAATTCTAATAATTTTAAAAATTCTTTTGAAGGTTTTCGAGATTATCTCATACTGGAAATATTATATACGACTGGGATAAGACGACAAGAGTTGATTGACTTAAAAATTCAAAATATCGATTATTCAAATGCTAGAATTAAAGTTCTAGGTAAGAGGAACAAAGAGAGATATATTCCATTAATACACTCTACAATGGAATCCATAAAAAAATATATACTTTTTAGAAATAAACTAAAAAATATAAAAAGTAATGACTCACTTTTTCTTACATCTAAAGGGAAAAAAATATACGAAAATTTAGTCTACAGAATTACAAAAAAATATTTTTCTAGCTTTTCAACTAAAACTAAAAAGAGCCCTCACATTCTAAGACATTCGTTTGCTACACACCTTTTAAATAATGGCGCAGATCTAAATTCTGTAAAAGATTTATTAGGACATACAAGTCTTGCCGCAACTCAAGTTTACACAAATAGATCAATTGAGGAAATTAAAAAGGTTTTTAAGAAATCTCATCCACGTAACAAGGGTTAATTTTGTTTGATTTTCAGATTAAAAAAAAATATAATTTGTTTTGATTGAAAAAATAAATATTTACATTTGCAATCCGCTCAAAGCGGGCTTTTTTTTGAAAAAGTAGTAAGCCGATGTAGCTCAGCTGGCTAGAGCAGCTGATTTGTAATCAGCAGGTCGTGGGTTCGAGTCCCTCCATCGGCTCAGTTCATTAAAATATTTATTTTGGGGAGATACTCAAGCGGCCAACGAGGACAGACTGTAAATCTGTTGGTTTTTACCTTCGCAGGTTCGAATCCTGCTCTCCCCACAACAAAATGCGGGAGTAGCTCAGTTGGTAGAGCGTCAGCCTTCCAAGCTGAATGTCGCCGGTTCGAACCCGGTCTCCCGCTCAAAAAAATCACTAGCCGGTGTAGCTCAGTGGTAGAGCGCTTCCTTGGTAAGGAAGAGGTCCCGAGTTCAATTCTCGGCATTGGCTCAATCTCTTTTATTTTGATTAATTTTAGTTTATGAAACTATTTATTCAGCTAATATTTTTTGGCTTAGCTTTACTTTTAACCTTTTTTGCAATATTTATTTGGTTTCTTACTTATGCCTCTGCTTCTGATTCAACAACTCAAGGCTTATTACAAATAAGTGAAAAAGATTGGATGAATGCAATTGTTTTAGGTTTTGTTTATTTAATCATAGCTATTATTATTTCCTTTGGTCTTTGGAAAACTAACTTCTTTACAAAAAATAAATAGCCTTAAAAGTTTACCTAAAAAAGCCTCTTTTTTAAGTCAGTCCACTTTTAGAGTTTTTTTCTACTTATTGTTATATCTACCCCAATTGCCTCCTCCATCATAATCGTTTTCATCAGACTTACTAAACCTCTCATCTTTTTCCCTTCTTCTTCTCTGATCGTCGTGTGAGGATTTTATCATCCATAACAATCCTGACATATAAAGTATAAAGATTATAAAACCTATAATAAACATTAATGGACTGAGCATAACTAATTATTTGAATTATAGTCTTTTCTTCTTTGACGAATTGCTATGGCAAATAGTAAAATTGTACCAGGCCAATGGGCAGTATATTGAGCTTCAGCTGTGTTTCCAGATAATCCTAAACCTACCGAGTATAAAAGACATGCAAAAGCTAAAATCACAGGGTAATAAACTTCGATTATTTTTTTCATTTTAATTTAATTTTTAGATAACTTCTGCCAATAATTAGAGCAGCAGTAATGATTATTATATTTTTTATTATGTATTGCCCTTCTAATGTCGGTAAAAAAGGGTTTCCTTCTTGAAATGTCACTTCAGGTAAAATTACCAATGGTAAAAAGGTTCCTGTCATTTGTAAAAACATTAAAACAACAGCTGCAAGTGTTGTTTTTTTATTCAAAAAACAAATTCCAATTGCCATTTCCCAGTACCCAATAACAATTGACCAAGTTTTTGCTGACAAAAATGGCATCCAAAAAACAGTATCAATGATTAGTTTAGTAGCTGGAGAAACATCAAGTACTTTTAAAACTCCAAACCAGAAAAAAATAATAAATAATGGTATTCTAACCAGATAATCGTTTGTATTAAACCTCTTTAACATATTCAATTTTTTTGAAAGTTGATCTTTTTCTAAAGATGTTTTTATCTCTTAGATCATTTCTTATGTCATTTAAAACAACGCTTAAGTATTTTTTTCTCTTTCGGTCACTTACAAAGGGAACTGACCAAAATTGTTTGGTTTTAAACCATAGGGACAATTTCCATCCAAACACAAATGAATAAACACCCATTACTAATCTTAGTTTAACAGAGTTAAAGTAGAGTGTTTTTACGGGCAATGCGGGAGCTCCATGCGTAATATAGGTGCGAACTTTTTTGTCTTTTAGAAATGGTTTTGGATATGCATATGTCTTCGTTATATTTACAAACTTATATGCAAAACCTGGAGTGAGTACTTCATCAAAGAAAACCTCCATTCTTGGGGTTAATCTAAACCACCAAACTGGAGATATAATATATATTCTCTCACTCCAAATCACTAAGTTTTTATATTTTTCAATCAATTTTGTTCGTGGTCTAGAAAAACTATCTCTGTATAAATCAATCACCTCTAAGTCTTGGCCAGACTTGTTTATCTCATTGAAAACTGTTTTAAATATTCCATTGTAACAAAAAGATTTTTTGTAAGGATGTCCGACAATGATTAAGTTTTTCATCAAACTACTTTTTATCTTAAATATCAAATCATGTGCCACTATAAAAATATTTACCTTAATTTTAAACTTACTTTGTTATTTGATAAATTCAGTTTACATTGAACTATCAATAATTATTTAAAATTAAAATCAATGAAAAAATTTTTAATATTCTCCTGTTTTATCATGCTAATGGGTTGTAAAAACTCAAATACTAATGACCAAAGCTCAATTCATGCAGATGAAACGGTATTAATCGTAAATTATCAACTTGAAAATATGACTTTAGAAGAGCATGCCGAATTGGGCAGTGCTGTTGCTCCAAGCTTTACATCTGAAAATGTTCCAGGTCTACTAGGTAAGTCATTTATAGGAAATTTAGAGACGGAAATATTTGGAGGTGTATATTATTTCTCAAATCAGAAAGATGTTGATGTTTATTTAGAATCAGAATTATGGAAAGGTGTGGTGGCACATCCAAATTTAGTTAACTTCAAAACTGATGTTTTTAAAACATTTGATGGTACTGAATTAGCAAATGGAAATCATTCCATGAGAAAAACATCTTCAAATCAAGATGATGCATCCGGACTTCACATCCTTGTTGTAAATTATACTAATGAGGTTAATCCAACTGATGAAGAAATGTCAAGTCAAGTGAAAGAATATGCTCCGGTTTTCAGCAATGAAAATTTCCCTGGTATGATTGGTAAGACTATGATTAATAGTACAGACGGTAATATATATGGCGGTGTTTATTATTTTACATCTAGATCAGCAATTGATGATTATCTAATATCTGAACTTTGGACTGGTTTTGAAGGTGATAACAACACTAATGTCTATAAAAAGGATATTTACATGGTAGCTCCAATTTCTACCATTTCTAACGGAGTACCAGTACTTTAGTTATAATAATTTAAGTTTAATTCTATTCATAACGGCATAAATATTGTAAGTGTCTGATTATGAATAGAATTGAAACTTTACATTCAAATGTTTTTTCTTCGAAAAATGTAGAATTATTTGAGAAAAACATTATGTTTTTAGCAGTTGGTGGTTTTATAGTTCATCTGCTTTTGATATTTTTTGAAAATTATTATGGTGTAGATATATTCTCATCAAAAACAAATTTATCAAGTAACCCCATATCTGCCCTATATACACCCTTTACATTCATACTGGTTTATGAGGCATTTTTATTAATCCATTATCTGCCAAGATCTTTTACCACATCTGTGGCAAAAGAATATGAAATTATTTCTCTGGTCCTAATCAGAAAAATATTCAAAGATATTCCAGAAATAAGTTTAGATAGTTCAAATATTTTAAATGCTAACAATTTGCAGTTATTATATGATCTGCTTGCTGTAATAGTTATCTTTTATCTGATTCATCTATTTAAAAAAACATGGGTTAATACACCAAAGCGTAAAACAAACAAAAATCTAAATAAGTTTATAAGTTACAAAAAGCTTATGTCAATTTTATTGGTGCCAACTCTGTTGGTTTTATGTTTTGTCAATTTTTATGAATGGGTAATTCAAGTATTTATATCTGAATCTTACACTGAAAATCTGAATGGTGTCTTCTTTGTAGATTTTTTTACAATTCTTATACTAGTAGACGTATTTATTTTATTGATTTCCTTTCAGTACACTGAAAGATATTCCCAATTAATAAGAAATACAGGGTTTATAATTTCAACAATTTTACTAAGGCTTTCATTTAGCGCAGAGGGACTATACAGTATTTTATTGTTAATTCTAGGAGTGGTTTTTGGTTTAATCATATTGAGGATATACAAATTGGCTGAAGAAAATTACTAAGTTTTAGATGAAAAGTATAATTAAATTGGCATACAATCATTTGTCAAATGACAAAGTTATGTCATACCTTATCGATAAGTTTGGGGATAAGGTCAATTGGGGTAGCAGGTATAATTCAAATCATGCTCTTTCAATTGCAAACCTCATAATTGAACAACAAATAAGCTTTAAGGCAGCTATAACTGTTAAGAAAAGATTTGCAAAAATAGTTGATAAAAAATCTGAATCAGAAATAATGAATATGTCAAATTCTGATCTTCAATCCATTGGGATTTCTTTCCGAAAAGCAGAATACATTAAAAATGTTTTTTATTTTTTTAAATCTAAAACTATTGACTTTGATAAAATGTCTAACAAAGAGGTTATTGATTGTTTGGTTTCAATCAAAGGAATTGGAGAGTGGACAGCCCAGATGTTTTTAATATTTAATTTATTTAGAGAAGATATTTTTTCCCCGAAAGACTTGGCTTTAATTAACAGCATCAAGAAAAACTATTCTATTGACCAGGTTGGTAAAGTTGAAATAGAGAAACTTACCAAAAATTGGTCACCATACAATTCTGTTGCTTGTCTTTTGCTCTGGGAGTCTGTTGAGAATCAGATTTTCTACAATGAATATAAGTAGTTGGTTTTTATATAATTAAAGATCTAAATTTCTTTGTTTTTTTTTACAGATTAGGCTCTTCAAAAAAAAATTAACAAATAAATTGGTTAATTTGATATAAAAATTCTATATTTGCGCTCATTTTAAAAGCAACTAAATTATTATATTATGGCAAAGGAAAATTTTGATCGTTCGAAACCGCACTTAAATATCGGTACTATCGGACACGTAGATCATGGTAAAACTACGCTTACAGCTGCTATTACAACAGTATTAGCTGATGCTGGTTTATCTGAAAAAAGAGATTTTGATACTATTGATAATGCCCCTGAAGAAAAAGAAAGAGGGATTACTATCAATACATCACACGTTGAGTATGCAACTGAAAATCGTCATTACGCTCACGTAGACTGTCCAGGTCACGCCGACTATGTAAAAAACATGGTAACTGGTGCTGCACAAATGGACGGGGCAATACTTGTTGTTGCTGCTACTGATGGGCCAATGCCACAAACTCGTGAGCACATTCTTCTTGGAAGACAGGTTGGTATTCCAAGAATTGTTGTATTCATGAACAAAGTTGACATGGTAGATGATGACGAGCTTTTAGAACTTGTTGAAATGGAGATTCGTGAATTATTATCATTCTACGAATATGATGGTGACAACGGACCTGTTATCGCTGGTTCTGCATTAGGAGCCCTAAACGGTGAGCAAAAGTGGGTTGATACAGTTTTAGAATTAATGAAAAACGTTGATTCATGGATTGAATTACCTACTAGAGAGGTTGATAAAGACTTTTTAATGCCAATTGAGGATGTATTCTCAATTACAGGTAGAGGTACCGTAGCCACGGGTAGAATTGAAACAGGTGTTGCTAATACTGGTGACTCTGTTGATATCATTGGAATGGGTGCAGAAAAATTAACTTCTACAGTAACAGGTGTTGAGATGTTCCGTAAAATCTTAGATAGAGGTGAAGCTGGTGACAACGTAGGTATCCTGTTAAGAGGTATTGAAAAAACTGATATCAGTAGAGGAATGGTAATTTGTAAACAAGGATCTGTAACTCCACATAAAAAGTTTAAGGCAGAGGTTTATATTCTTAAAAAAGAAGAAGGTGGACGTCACACTCCATTCCATAATAACTATAGACCCCAGTTCTATGTAAGAACAACTGATGTAACTGGAACAATTGAGTTACCATCTGGAGTTGAAATGGTTATGCCTGGTGACAACTTAACAATTACGGTTGAGTTAATACAGCCAATTGCAATGAATGTTGGTTTACGTTTTGCTATCCGTGAAGGTGGTAGAACTGTTGGTGCTGGTCAGGTTACTGAAATTTTAGACTAAAAAAACCCCCATAATATATGTTAAGGTATTTTGTTTGATAACAAACAAAATACCTTGACTTATGTTTACGGGTTTAGCTCAGTTGGTAGAGCACTGGTCTCCAAAACCAGGTGTCGGGAGTTCGAGTCTCTCAACCCGTGCAAAAAATATAATATGACAGGAATTGTTAAATATGTAAGAGAATCTTTTGAAGAACTAAAGTCACATGTTAGTTGGCCTAGTTTTAATGAAGGATTGAATTTAACAGTTTTAGTTGCTGTATTTTCAGTGATTTTTTCACTGATTATTTGGGGATTAGATTCTATGTTCAGTAGAGTTATCAAAGAATTTTTTAATCTTATAAGCTAAATAATTTATGTCTGATAAAAATTCGCTTTTTAAATGGTATGTTGTTAGGGCTGTTAGTGGTCAAGAAAACAAGATTAAGACATATATTGAAAATGAGATTACCAGAATTGGTATGGATAGTTTCATTGAGCAAATTCTTGTACCATCTGAAAAAGTTGTTCAAATTAGAAAAGGTAAAAAGGTCACAAAAGACAAAACCTATTTTCCAGGATACATAATGATTAAGGCCAACTTAACAGGCGAAGTTCCACACATTATTAAGTCCGTAACTAATGTTATTGGTTTTTTAGGAGAAACTAAAGGTGGAGATCCTATTCCATTACGTCAAAGTGAAGTGAATAGAATGCTAGGGAAAGTTGATGAGTTATCCCTACAAGAAGAATCTGACATAGTTATTCCTTTCATTCATGGTGAGAATGTCAAGGTTATTGATGGACCATTTAATGGATTTGACGGAACTATTGAAAAAATAAATGAAGAAAAGAGAAAACTTGAAGTTATGGTTAAAATATTTGGTAGAAAAACGCCACTTGAGTTGAGTTATATGCAAGTCGAAAAATTATAAATGTTACAAATACAGATGATTATATTGCTTCCAAATAATAGAATCATTGAACCTTAAATTAGTAATATGGCAAAAGAAATAAATAAAGTTCTTAAGTTACAAGTAAGAGGAGGTGCTGCAAACCCATCACCACCAGTTGGCCCTGCATTAGGTGCCGCTGGTGTTAACATCATGGATTTTTGTAAGCAGTTTAACGCTAGAACTCAGGACAAACCAGGAAAAGTTTTACCCGTGGTAATAAGTGTATACCAAGACAAGTCATTTGATTTTGTAATCAAAACACCTCCTGCTGCTGTTCAGCTATTAGAAGCTGCTAGGGTGAAAAAAGGTTCTGGTGAGCCGAATATTAATAAAGTTTCGAAGGTCACGTGGGATCAAGTAAAAGCAATTGCCGAGGACAAAATGGTGGATTTAAATGCATTTACAATTGAATCCGCTATGAAAATGGTAGCTGGTACTGCGAGATCAATGGGAATAAATGTAAAGGGAGGTAAAGCTCCTGAATAATTTAAATAAAATGGGAAAATTAGCTAAGAATAGAAAATTATCGGAAGCAAAAATTGATAATACTAAGTTGTATAATATAGATGAAGCGTGTTCTTTGATTAAAGATATTACCACAACAAAGTTTGATGCATCTGTTGATTTAGCCGTTAGATTAGGAGTAGATCCTAAAAAAGCTAATGAAATGGTCAGAGGTGTGGTTTCTCTTCCAAATGGAACTGGAAAAGACATGAAAGTTTTAGCATTGGTTTCACCTGATAAAGAGGAAGAAGCAAAGAGCGCAGGAGCTGATTATGTTGGACTTGATGAGTATATTGAAAAAATCAAAGGTGGTTGGACTGATGTTGATGTAATTGTAACTATGCCTAGTGTCATGGGTAAATTAGGTCCCCTGGGAAGAATATTAGGCCCCAGAGGTTTAATGCCAAATCCTAAAACTGGAACTGTTACTATGGATGTTGCAAAGGCAGTTTTTGATGTTAAAGCTGGAAAGATTGACTTTAGAGTTGATAAAGCAGGTATTGTTCATGCTCCAATCGGCAAAGTTTCTTTTTCGTCTGATAAAATTGCTGGAAATGCAAATGAATTAATTCAAACATTAATTAAACTAAAGCCAACATCGGCCAAGGGAACTTACATAAAAAGCGTTTTTATTTCATCAACTATGAGTCCTAGTTTAGCTATTGACCCCAAAATATAATTGTAATTATGACAAGAGAAGAAAAATCAATAGCGATTAATGAAATTCTGGATGTATTAAAGTCAAATCAAAATATTTATTTGACTGATATTTCTGGATTAAACGCTCTTGAATCATCAAATCTAAGAAGAATGTGCTTTAAAGCTGGTGTAAAATTGTCAGTTGTCAAAAACACCTTGCTTGAAAAGGCAATGGATAGTTCTGAAAAAGATTTTGGTGAATTAAAAGATTCGCTAAAAGGTAATACTTCAGTTATGATTGCTGAAGTGAGTAGTGCACCTGCTAAGGTTATTAAGAATTTTAGAAAAAAATCTGAAAGACCAATTTTAAAGGGTGCAATGATTGAGGATGATATATATATTGGTGATGATCAACTTGAAACATTATTTGCAATTAAGTCTAAAGAAGAATTAATTGGAGATATTATCACGTTGCTACAATCACCTGCTAAAAACGTTATCTCTGCACTTAAATCAAGTGGGGGAAGACTTTCAGGTATTATTCAAACATTATCAAATAAGTAATAATAAGTAATAAATAATAACAAATAAAAAATAGAAAAATGGCAGATTTAAAAAATTTCGCAGAGCAGCTGGTAAACCTTTCCGTAAAAGAGGTAAGTGAGTTGGCTGATATTTTAAAAAATGAATATGGTATTGAGCCAGCAGCAACCGCTGTTGCAGCTCCTGCAGCAGCTGGTGGTGCAGGTGGAGCAGACGCCGCTGAGGATAAATCAGAATTTGATGTAATACTAAAAGCAGCAGGAGGGTCAAAACTTGCAGTTGTCAAATTGGTCAAAGAATTAACAGGTCTAGGTCTTAAGGATGCTAAAGAACTTGTTGACGGTGCGCCAAAAACAATAAAAGAAGCAGTTAGTAAAGATGAGGCTGAAGGTTTCAAAAAATCCCTTGAAGAAGCTGGAGCTGAAGTTGAGCTTAAATAAGCTACAAAAAACAACAAAGACACAGATATAAATTTTTTTTATAACTGTGTCTTATAATTTATATAACTGATTTTTTATTATTCATTTTTAAAACAAAAAATATATGTCAACTAAAGTAGCTGAAAGAATAAACTTCTCCTCGATAAAAAATGCAAGTAAATATCCTGACTTTTTGGATATTCAAATAAAATCATTCAAAGATTTTTTTCAATTAGAAACCAAATCTGATGAGAGAGATGAAGAGGGTTTGTACAATACTTTTCAAGATAATTTTCCTATAACCGATGCAAGGAATCAATTTGTACTGGAATTTTTAGATTATTTTGTTGACCCACCTAGATATAACATTCAGGAATGTATCGAGCGGGGTTTAACTTACAGTGTACCCCTAAAAGCAAGGCTAAAACTTTATTGTACAGATCCTGAACATGAAGACTTTGAAACTATAGTTCAAGACGTATATCTTGGTACTATCCCCTACATGACCCCAAGTGGTACTTTTTGTATTAACGGCGCAGAGAGGGTTGTTGTTTCTCAATTACATAGATCTCCTGGGGTGTTTTTTGGTCAATCTTTTCACGCAAATGGGACCAAATTATACTCTGCAAGAGTAATACCTTTTAAGGGATCATGGATTGAGTTCGCAACCGATATAAATAGTGTTATGTATGCTTACATCGATCGAAAAAAGAAATTGCCTGTGACGACTTTGTTTAGAGCAATTGGCTATGAAAGGGATAAGGACATACTAGAGATTTTTGATCTTGCTGAAGAGATTAAGGTTTCAAAGTCAAATCTTAAAAAATATCATGGAAGGAAGCTAGCTGCTAGAGTTTTAAATACTTGGCATGAGGATTTTGTTGATGAAGATACTGGCGAGGTTGTTTCAATTGAAAGAAATGAAATAGTTTTAGACAGAGACACTGAAATAGACAAGGAAAATATCTTGGAAATTCTTGAAGCAGGAGTTAAGACTATATTGATTCATAAAGAAATTAACCAGCAGGGTGAGTATGCAATTATACACAATACTCTACAAAAAGATCCCACAAATTCCGAAAAAGAAGCTGTAGAACACATATATAGACAATTGAGAAATGCAGAACCCCCTGATGAAGAAACGGCAAGAGGAATTATAGATAAATTATTTTTTAGTGACCAAAGATATAATCTTGGTGATGTAGGTCGATATAGAATGAATAAAAAGCTTGGTTTAGATATAGGAATGGATAAACAAGTTCTTACAACTGAGGATATCATAACCATTATTAAATATCTCATCGAGCTAATTAATTCCAAGGCTGAAATTGATGATATTGACCATTTATCAAATCGAAGAGTTAGGACTGTTGGCGAACAACTTTCCACACAATTTGGGGTTGGTCTTGCCAGAATGGCAAGAACCATAAGAGAAAGAATGAACGTTAGAGACAATGAGGTTTTTACACCAATAGACCTTATTAATGCAAAAACTTTATCATCTGTAATTAATTCTTTTTTTGGAACAAACCAGTTATCACAATTTATGGACCAGACAAACCCTCTTGCTGAAATTACACACAAAAGAAGGTTATCAGCCTTAGGCCCTGGTGGCCTTTCAAGAGAAAGAGCTGGATTCGAGGTTCGTGATGTGCATTACACTCATTATGGAAGATTATGTCCCATTGAAACACCTGAGGGACCAAACATTGGATTAATTTCTTCCTTAGGAGTATTTGCCAAAATAAATAATATGGGCTTTATTGAAACCCCTTACCGTAAGGTAAACAACGGAGTTGTGGATTTGAATTCTGATCCCAAATATCTCACCGCTGAAGAGGAGGAAAATAAGTTAATCGCGCAATCTAATATTTCGGTTGATAAATCAGGAAAAATTTTAGACAAAAAAGTTATTGCAAGACAAGAAGGGGATTTTCCACTTACAGAGCCCAAAAATGTACATTATACTGATGTTGCACCAAATCAGATTGCATCTATTTCAGCTTCACTAATTCCGTTTCTTGAGCATGACGATGCAAATCGAGCTTTAATGGGTTCAAATATGATGCGCCAAGCAGTACCATTACTTTTACCTCAATCTCCGATTATTGGAACAGGTTTAGAAAAACAGGTCGCCTCTGACTCCAGAGTTCTAATAAATGCCAAAGCTGACGGAGTAGTCGAATATGTCGATGCTGATGAGATAATTATAAAGTATAATCGCAGTAAAAATGATAACTTGATAAGTTTTGACCCCAATGTTGTAAATTATAAATTAACAAAATTCAAAAAAACTAATCAAGGCACATGTGTAAATTTAAAATCCATAGTTAAAAAGGGTGATAAAGTCAAAAAAGGCCAAGTTTTATGTGAAGGTTATGCAACCAATAATGGTGAGCTAGCTTTGGGAAGAAATATACAAGTCGCTTTTATGCCATGGAAAGGATACAATTTTGAAGACGCGATTGTTATATCAGAAAAAGTTGTAAGAGATGATGTTTTTACATCGATCCACATTGATGAATACTCAATTGAGGTCAGGGATACTAAATTAGGAAACGAGGAACTAACAAATGACATCCCCAATGTTTCAGAAGAAGCCACTAAAGACTTAGATGAAAACGGTATGATTAGGATTGGAGCGGAAATAAATTCTGGTGACATATTAATTGGGAAAATAACACCCAAAGGTGAAAGTGATCCAACTCCTGAGGAAAAACTTCTAAGAGCTATCTTCGGAGATAAAGCTGGTGATGTGAAAGATGCATCATTAAAGGCACCCCCGTCACTAAATGGAATTGTAATAGATAAAAAATTATTTGCAAGATCTGTCAAAGACAAGAGAAAAAGAATTCAGGATAAGGAGGATCTAAAAGCTTTGGAGGACTCCTATGACACTAAATTCCAGGATCTAAAGCAAATCCTGATAAGCAAACTATACAGTGTTCTAAGCGGAAAAACTTCTCAGGGTATTTATAATGATCTTGGGGAGGAAGTTTTTCCAAAAGGAAAGAAATTCACTCAAAAAATGTTGAATTCGGCTGACGATTATGCTCATTTAGTATCAACTCGATGGGTAACAGATAAATCAACAAATGATATTGTTTCACAAATAATACATAATTACAAAATAAAAGAAAATGATTTGCAGGGATCATTACGTAGAGAAAAGTTTACAATTTCTGTTGGGGATGAATTACCATCAGGGATCCTTAAACTAGCCAAAGTTTACATAGCTAAGAAAAGAAAACTCAAGGTTGGTGATAAAATGGCGGGAAGGCATGGAAATAAAGGTATAGTTGCAAAAATAGTTAGGGAAGAGGATATGCCATTTTTAGAAGATGGGAAACCAGTTGATATAGTTTTAAACCCCTTAGGTGTTCCATCAAGAATGAATATTGGTCAAATTTATGAAACAGTCTTAGGTTGGGCAGGATTTAAATTAAACAAAAAATTTTCAACACCTATTTTTGATGGTGCAACGTTAGATGAAATCAATAAAATAACTGATGATGCAGGATTACCCCGTTTTGGTCATACTTATTTGTTCGATGGCGGTACAGGTGAAAAGTTTGATCAGCCTGCAACAGTTGGTGTAATATACATGTTAAAATTAGGTCACATGGTTGATGACAAGATGCATTCAAGGTCAATTGGTCCATATTCTTTAATAACCCAGCAACCTCTTGGAGGTAAAGCTCAGTTTGGCGGACAAAGATTTGGAGAGATGGAAGTTTGGGCCCTTGAAGCTTATGGCGCATCCAGTACTTTAAGAGAAATTTTAACTGTAAAATCAGACGATGTGATAGGTAGGGCGAAGACTTATGAGGCCATTGTCAAAGGGGATTCAATGCCAACGCCAGGTTTACCCGAATCTTTTAATGTATTGATGCACGAATTAAAAGGTTTAGGATTAGATATAAGATTAGAAGAATAATAAAATATATAGATTGGTTATGCGTAGAAATAAAGATAATACTACAATTAAATTTAATAAAATATCAATTGGTCTGGGTTCACCAGAATCAATTTTATCAACTTCTCGAGGTGAGGTTTTAAAACCTGAGACTATTAATTACAGAACTCATAAACCTGAAAGGGATGGTCTCTTTTGTGAGAGAATTTTTGGTCCTGTAAGGGATTATGAGTGTGCATGTGGAAAATATAAAAGAATCAGATATAAAGGAATTGTGTGTGATAGATGTGGGGTAGAGGTTACAGAAAAAAAGGTTAGGAGAGACAGAATAGGCCACATAAATTTAGTGGTTCCGGTAGCTCACATATGGTACTTTAGATCACTGCCAAATAAAATAGGTTATCTTTTGGGTTTACCTTCAAAAAAACTTGATATGATTATTTACTACGAAAGGTATGTAGTAATTCAGCCTGGTAATGCAAAAAATATTGAAGGTGAGGCACTTTCAAAAATGGATTTTTTAACAGAGGAAGAATATCTAAATGTTATAGAAAATCTTCCGCAAGATAACATGTATTTAGACGACTCTGATCCTGAAAAGTTTATCGCAAAAATGGGTGCGGAATGTTTAATTGAACTATTATCAAGGATTAATTTAGATGAATTATCTTATGAACTAAGGGACAAGGCAAATAATGAAACTTCAAAACAGAGGAAAACTGAAGCTTTAAAAAGACTTCAAGTTGTTGAATCTTTCAGAGAAGGTAATTTAAATAGAGAAAATCTTCCAGAATGGATGATTATGAAGGCAATTCCTGTCATTCCACCTGAACTTAGACCCCTTGTTCCTCTTGATGGTGGAAGGTTTGCTACATCTGATTTAAACGATTTATACCGAAGAGTAATCATAAGAAATAATAGATTAAAAAGATTAATTGAAATTAAAGCACCAGAGGTTATTCTAAGAAACGAAAAAAGAATGCTTCAAGAATCTGTAGATTCTTTGTTTGATAATACCAGAAAATCCTCAGCGGTTAAAACCGAATCCAATAGACCACTAAAATCTCTTTCTGACTCACTCAAGGGAAAGCAGGGTAGATTCAGACAAAATTTGCTAGGAAAAAGAGTTGATTATTCGGCTAGATCGGTTATTGTTGTTGGACCTGATTTAAAGCTTTTTGAGTGTGGGTTACCAAAAAATATGGCTGCAGAGCTATATAAGCCTTTTATAATAAGAAAATTAATGGAGAGAGGCATCGTTAAAACTGTTAAATCTGCAAGAAAAATTATTGACCGTAGAGATCCTGTGGTATGGGATATTTTAGAGAATGTTCTGAAGGGCCATCCGGTTCTTTTGAACAGAGCTCCAACATTACACAGATTAGGTATTCAAGCTTTTCAGCCAAAGTTAATCGAAGGAAAAGCTATCCAGCTTCACCCACTGGTTTGTACTGCTTTCAATGCTGATTTTGACGGTGATCAAATGGCTGTACACTTACCCCTTGGTCCAGAAGCTATTTTAGAAGCCCAGTTATTAATGTTAGCGTCCCACAATATTTTAAACCCTGCAAACGGTTCTCCAATAACAGTTCCTTCTCAAGATATGGTTCTAGGTTTGTATTATATGACAAAGCAAAAATTATCGGTAGAAAATATCAAAGTATTAGGAGAAGGTCTAACTTTTTATTCTCCAGAAGAAGTGGTTATTGCTTATAATGAAAACAAAGTTGATTTAAATGCAAAAATAAAAGTATTGACAAAGGATTTTGACAAAGAAAATAAATTGGTCAAAAAAATTATAGAAACAACTGTAGGAAGGGTTTTATTTAATGAAAAAGTACCTGAAAGAGCAGGCTTCATAAATGAAGTATTGACGAAAAAATCCTTAAGAGATATTATCGGTGATATATTAAAACTCACCAGTGTTCCTGAAACGGCTGAATTCCTTGACGAAATCAAAAATCTTGGGTATAAGTTTGCTTTCCAAGGTGGCCTATCTTTTAGTTTAGGTGATATCATTATTCCAAACGAGAAGTTTGATATGATAAATACAGCAAATAAACAAGTTGATAATATAAAGTCTAATTATAATATGGGGCTTATTACAAACAACGAGAGATACAATCAGGTTATTGATATATGGACTTCCACAAATGCTGAACTAACGGAGTTGTCAATGAAAAGAATTAGAGAAGATAAACAAGGCTTTAATTCTGTTTACATGATGTTAGATTCCGGTGCAAGGGGTTCTAAGGAGCAAATTAGACAGTTAACTGGAATGAGAGGTCTTATGGCTAAACCCAAAAAATCAACCGCTGGAGGTGGTGAAATTATTGAAAACCCGATTCTTTCGAACTTTAAAGAAGGACTTTCTATTTTAGAGTATTTTATTTCAACCCATGGAGCGAGAAAAGGTTTAGCTGATACAGCATTAAAGACCGCTGATGCTGGATATTTAACAAGAAGACTAGTTGATGTTTCACAAGATGTTATAATTACTGAGGATGATTGTGGCACATTAAGAGGTGTCTCTGTTGCAGCATTGAAGAAAAACGAGGAGATTGTTGAAAAACTTGCAGATAGAATAGTTGGTAGAACTTCATTACAAGATGTCCATGATCCAATTTCGGGTGAGCTTCTTGTAAAATCAGGTCAGCTTATAGACGATTTAATTTCAATTAAAATTGAAAATTCATCGGTTGAAGTTGTTGAGGTAAGATCAGCATTAACCTGTGAGTCAAAAAGAGGTATATGTGCTAAGTGCTACGGTAGAAATCTTGCTACGGGAAAAGATGTACAAATGGGCGAAGCTGTTGGTGTTGTTGCTGCTCAATCAATTGGCGAACCAGGAACCCAGCTAACATTGAGAACTTTCCACGTGGGTGGTATTGCAGGAAATATTTCCGAAGAAAACAGTGTTGTTTCCAAATTCGATGGCAATATAGAAATTGAAGATTTAAAGACTGTAAAAGGAAAGAACAATGAGGGTGAAAATGTAGATATTGTAATTTCAAGAACTTCTGAAATAAAAATTATTGATCCTAATACAGGTCTTACCCTTAGTAACAATAATGTACCTTATGGATCCTATCTGTATGTAAAAAATAAAAAGAAAATTAAAAAAGATACATTAATCTGTGAATGGGATCCATACAATGGTGTAATTATTTCTGACTTTGCCGGAAAAATCAGTTATGAAAATATTGAGCAGGGCATGACTTATGAAGTTGAAATTGATGAGCAAACAGGATTTCAGGAAAAGGTTATTATTGAATCAAGAAATAAGAAGCTAATTCCTACTCTACATGTAAAGAATTCTAAATCAGAAATTATAAGATCATATAATTTACCTGTAGGCGCCCATCTAGTTGTTAACGACGGGGAAAAGATAGATTTAGGTAAAATATTAGTAAAAATTCCTAGAAAGTCTGCAAAAACTGGTGATATTACCGGTGGATTACCAAGGGTAACAGAATTATTTGAAGCAAGAAATCCCTCAAACCCTGCTGTTGTTAGTGAGATTGATGGGGTGGTTTCCTTTGGTAAAATTAAAAGAGGAAACCGCGAAATAATAATTGAGGCTAAAACCGGTGAAATCAGAAAATATCTTATTAAGCTTTCAAATCAAATTTTAGTTCAGGAAAATGATTTTGTTAAGGCTGGAACTCCTATGTCAGAAGGATCTATAACACCAAATGATATTCTAAACATAAAGGGCCCATCAGCAGTCCAGCAATATTTAGTAAATGAGGTTCAAGAAGTTTATCGATTACAAGGGGTTAAAATAAATGACAAACACTTTGAAGTAGTAGTAAGACAAATGATGAGAAAAGTTAAAATTCAAGATTCAGGGGATACTCTTTTCTTGCAAGATCAGCTTGTTCATAAATCGGACTTTATTGATGAAAATGATAATATATATGGAAAAAAGATTGTTGAAGATGCTGGAGATTCTGATACTTTCAAAGTTGGTCAAATAATAACTTCAAGAGATTTTAGAGATGAAAATTCTAGACTTAAACGAGAGGATAAAAGCTTGGTAATTGCCAGGGATTCTAGACCAGCAACAGCTACTCCAATTCTTCAGGGTATTACAAAGGCTTCATTGCAAACAAAATCATTTATTTCAGCCGCATCCTTCCAGGAAACTACCAAGGTTTTAAATGAATCAGCGGTAAATGCTAGAGTAGACTATCTAGATGGTCTAAAAGAAAATGTAATTGTTGGACATAAAATCCCGGCTGGTACTGGATTAAGAAAATATGATAATATTTTAGTTGGTTCAAAGGAAAGCTATGATGAATTGATGGATAGCTCAATTCCTGATGAAGAAATGAACACAAATTAATTATATTTTAATGGAAAAAAAGAAAGAAAATAAAGGAAAAATTAATATTGAACTTGATGAAAAAGTTGCCGAGGGAATTTATTCAAACTTGGCAATCATTAATCATTCTGTTTCTGAGTTTGTCATTGATTTTATTTCTGTAATGCCAGGTTCTCCTAAGAATAAGGTCAAATCAAGAATCATTATTACTCCACAACATGCCAAAAAATTAGCTAAGGCCTTAAATGATAACATTGAAAGATTTGAGAAAAACTTTGGATCCATAAAGGATTACGATAATCCAAAATTTCAGTTAAATTTTGGTCCAGCGGGTAAAGCTTAATTTTATTAGGTTTATTTAATTTGCCTTTTTACTTTTGATGTATGCAGGAGGAAAAAGTTATTTTAGTAGATAAGAACGATAACCAAATAGGTTTAATGCCAAAAATGGAGGCTCATATCAATGGAGTTCTTCATCGAGCTTTTTCTATAATAATTTTTAATAGTGATGGAAAAATTCTTCTTCAAAAAAGAGCATCTACCAAGTATCATACCCCAAATCTTTGGTCCAATACTTGTTGTAGTCATCAACGTGAAGGTGAAGATAATATCAAAGCTGGAAAAAGAAGACTTGATGAGGAGATGGGCTTTGTAACCAAACTGTATAATTTTGACTCGTTTGTTTACAAAGTCAAATTTTCAAATGGCCTAACAGAATATGAAAACGATCATTTAATGTTAGGTGTTTATGATGGAGATCCAAAACCAAATCCTAAAGAAGTTGATGAATGGAAGTGGATAGATATTGATAATCTTTACACTGACATGAAAACTAATCCTGACTCGTACACAGCCTGGTTTAGAATTATTATGAATAATTATTATGAAAGTTTAAAAAAATGGAAATTACAGTAAGTAGAAAAGCACACTTTAATGCTGCACATAGACTGGATAATAAAAAATGGTCTGTTGAAAAAAATAAGCAGGTCTTTGGTAAATGTAACTATCCAAATTACCATGGTCACAACTATGAATTAATTGTTAGTGTTAGTGGAAAAATTAATCCTAATACTGGATATGTTATTGACATGGGTGAACTAAAGGGTATTATTAAAAATGAAATTGAAGAGAGATTGGACCACAAAAATTTAAATTTAGATATCCCTTATTTTTCAAATGTAATTCCATCAGCTGAAAATATTTGCATATATATTTATAACATCTTAAGAAATAAAATTGATAAAGCTTTTAAGCTATCTGTAAAGCTTTATGAAACGCCTCGAAATTTTGTTGAATATTCTGGAAATTGAATAAATATTATACAGACATTAGAGAAGAAATTGAGAGCCTTGGTTTTAATGTAATTGATTACGATTTCAATAGGCCATGGGGTGGATTTTTACGAATTGATGAGTCACAGTCACAAGATTTTATTTATAATTTTATTTCTGTTGAAAACTTTAATATTGAAGGTAAGTTAAGTCCTAAAATTTTGATTGTAAAGCCCGAGTCAAGATTATCATGGCAATATCATTGCAGAAGAAAAGAAATTTGGAGAGTGTATAAAAACTCAGTAGGTATTATTAGGTCAATGGACAACAATCAAAATGAAATGGAGATATTAAGAGAGGGAGACATTATTAAATTTCAGACCGAGGAAAGACATCGCCTAATTGGATTATCAAATTTTGGTGTAGTTGCAGAAATATGGATTCATACAGACTTACATAACCCGTCAAATGAACAAGATATAGTAAGACTACAAGATGATTATTTTAGAAAATAGAGCTTAATTTTTGTCCGTAAAACGAATCTTTAACCTCATCGCTAAGATTTTTATAAATTTTTTCTAAATATTTTTTATTAATATTCTCTCGGTACTTATATGAAATATATGCGGATAATTGATTTGATTTATTACTCATTGCATAATTTACAATGTATAATATTTTTTTTTGATTAAGCTTAAGTCTCTGCTTGTTTATGGAATCATATTTATTTTGTTTTCCCTTAGAAGATATTTCTATTAGTTCAGCCAACATCTCTAAATCCTTTTCGTCAAATTGATTTATTTGATTATTTAAATTTTTATAATCAGAATAAAGATTAGAATTTTGAATTTTTCCGTTAAATACAAATTTATCTTTTGAGCTTGTAAATATAATATGTGCGGGTTCGGATATAAAATCAAATTTATTTTCAGAGTCTCTGTCACCTAGGATGATACTCATTTCTTTTGTAGTATCTAAATAAGTTTTTAATTTAAATTTACCGTCAATAATATTTACAGAGTCTATTATTTTTCCTTCCTCTAAAGATGATAAATAAATTTTTGAGTTTGTAACTCCACTTATTTTTCCTTCAATAATAAGGTTTTCCTTTTCTGATGAACAGGATGTCAAAATGATTAAAAAAACGATAATTTTATTTTTCATCAAATGTCTAGCCAGTATGTCAACTTTAGGTTAATTGATCTGTTTTTTACACGAGGAATAAATATACTATTATATCTGTTTTCTGTGTAATAATTATCATTATATACCAAAAATAAATCTGAAAGCGGAGCAAACCTCCATTGAAGTCTAGTGTTAAAACTTAAGTTATCATTCTGATTGCTATATTGGACTAATGTAGCCCAATACACATTCTTAGAAAATGTGAAATCAATTCTTGGGGCAATTAGCAATATTCTAGCTGAAGAATAAGGTTCAGGTAAATCTACTCTATCATATTTCATTTCAATTGAGCCTGTAAATTTTGGTCTAATTTTTTGACCCAATTCTAAATCGAAGGATACTTTATTTCCATTATAAAATTTTCCAAAAGAAGGGTTAATTTTATAAGTAAAATCTTTTGAATCGTCAGAATCAAATGAAAAATCGAAGTTTGTATAATAATATTCACTATTGGCAGGTAAAGAATCTCCTGTTTCAGCGCCTGTTGGATCAAAACTTTCATATAAATATGTATATCTATTCCACATAGTAAAATCTATTCTACTACTATTTCTAAAGACTGCATCCCACCTAGAAATGATATAATAATCAGAAATTTCATTGTTTATGCTTGGCTTCAATATATACACAGGGGTAATTTCCAAACCATGGTTGATTAATTTTGAATCTTCAGGCCAAAATGTATAACTAATTTCTGGATATAGCTTAATAATATCAGTTCTTCTAATAAATCCAAGATCTGATCTAAAGTCATGGCCGATGTATGAACCAGCAACTCTAAATCCGAAACTTCTTGATTCATATGTTGTACTTAACCCATAAGAAATTGAATCATCATTATTTTCTGGTGAAAAAGATTTATGAAAATAATATTTACCACTCCATTTACTGTTGATATCCCTAAGATTATAATCAAATCCTATAACCCTATTAAATTTATCATTATTACTCAGTAAATCGTAATTTCCAGTGGCTTCTCTGTTAATAACAAATGCGTTAAAATTTGATCTTCCAAAAACTTTTTGTTGAAGAACCATTATTGAATTATTAAATGCTGAGATTTCATTCTCTAAATCTCTACTAGTTTGCATATTTAATAATCCAATTCTAAGTTTTTTATTAATATTTCCGCTTAGTCTAAGTCCAGCGATAATTTTATTTTGAATATTATTGCCCTCTAAGTCCTTAGCAATTCCAATTCTTCTTGAAAAAAAAGGTCTAGCTTCTCTACCATTTCCTAACTCAGTGAACAAATCACTATTTTCAATGAAAAATTGTCTCTTTTCTGGAAGAGAAATTTCAAATCTTGTTAAGTTAGTAACCTGTTGATCTACCTCAACTTGTGAGAAATCAGGATTAACAGTTAAATCTAAAGTAAGTGAATTATCAAGAATAAATTTAGCATCTCCACCAAATTCAAAATTATCACCTTTGTTTTCATTTTTAAAATCATTAAAGGCAATACTATTAGTATAAGGTATGAAAGATTTTTTAGGTTTAGATTTTCCTAAAGGTTTTTCAAAATACATATCTCCTGTAAAGGCCAAATTAAAAAAAAACAAATTTTCAGGTGCGAGATTCCAAGTTATCCATGAATTACTTTTTGTGTTTCTCATGTATGAATTAACTCTCCATTTTGTTTCACCTTCTCTGTATTTAAAGGAGGAAAGAGGTATTTTCCATTCAGTAACATAAAAATTCTCGTGAATTTTAGATTCAGAAAACCATTTAATATCCCATGTCATATCCCAATCCCTAAATCCATTTCCTCCGTTAAATAAAAGCATGTCTCTTTGAATTCCTAAATGGTTGCTTCCAATTACAAACGCGTTATTTCCATCGTTAAACGTATCAAATATCATTGTTATGTTATCAGAATCCTGTGCTTGAAAATCTCTTTTTAGAGTATTGGATCTTAGATCTTCACTTTTAACCATAACTTTAATTCCAACATAAAGGAAATCATCATCATTCATTACTTTTAAAATTGCCTGATTATTACTTATTTCACCATGATTTGGGAATGATTCATAAAAGTTGGTAGCTGCCAATGCAAGAGACCAATCGGCTTCATCTAAAATGCCATCAACAGTTATTTGATTTTCGGTATACTTTACAAATAATTCTTTCTTTGTATTCTGAGATAGCAGTAAATTTGAGATTAAGAAAAGTAAAACAAAAGGAAATTTTTTCAATACTTTATTTTTAACAAAAATATGTAATAATTTTAAACATATTCTTTCTTTAACAAAACTTTATATGAGGACATTAATAATTATATTGCTACTGTTTAATTGCATATTTTTCGATAATAATTTAGAAGAAGGATTTGTTTATTTGAAGGATATTGATAAAAGCATAATTGTTGATTTAAAGTACTATTCCACAGAAAATTTTACAGGTCAATATGTAGATGGTTATCAATCAAATAATGCCATTTTAACAAAAGAGTCTGCTGTGGCATTATCGAGGGTACAAGACGATTTAAATAAACTAGGATACTCATTAATATTATATGATGCTTACAGACCTCAAAGAGCCGTTGATTTTTTTGTACAATGGTCTAATAAACTCAATGACACTATTTATAAAGCTATTTATTATCCTAGTGTTAATAAATCAGAACTATTTAAACTTGGATACATTGCATATAAATCTGGTCATTCAAGAGGTAGTACTGTTGATGTGTCTCTTATTGACATAAAATCAAATAAAGAACTTGATATGGGAACCATATTTGATTATTTTGGAATTGAATCTTCAACTTTCTATAAAAATATTAACGAAGATCAAAAAGCTAACAGAATGATTCTTTATGAAATTATGACTAAACATGGTTTCAAAAACTATTCAAAGGAATGGTGGCATTTCACATTCGAAAATGAGCCCTTTCAAAAGCACTTTAACTTTTTAGTTCATTGATTATCTTTTAAGACTAAAGTGTCCGGTATATGTTTTGATATTTGTTGCATCATCTCCAAAAATCACATCTAGGGTTATTTTAAACCAGTAATCAGTAGCTGGCATTAGTTCTCCATTATATGTGCCATCCCAACCTTCTCCCTGTGGATTAAGTTGTTTTAATAATTTTCCGTATCTATCAAAGATATATATAGTTGCTAAAGGTCTTGTTTCTATTCCCTCTATATGCCAAGTGTCATTATATCCGTCTCCGTTTGGAGTAAAGAATCTTGGGTAATCAATTACCAGTACCGTAGCCGAGCTAATTCCACATCCGTTTAAATCTCTAACTCTTATCTCATGGAAGCCTGCGGATACATCCGTAAATATGTTGTCTAATTGCCATGGACCGTTGTCTATACTGTATTCATAGTCTCCAGAGCCATCAATTCCTACTTCTACTATAGCTTCTTCTGCAAAAAATTCAGTGGTTACAATAGGGCTTACCACAGCAGGTGAGCTGGCGGTTACCTCTGTTGTTATTTCTCTACTACAACCTGTTAGTATATTTGTAGCTATAGCTGTATATACACCCTCCATTTGTGGCGTATGTGTGACATTAGTTGATACTAGAGCTCCTGTTGGATCTATCCACTCAAAGCTATAGTCAACAGGGGAAAGTCCGATATCCATTATGACTTCATCTAATAATTGAGTCCCATTCACATTGATACAACCTAAATAACTTTCTTCTAATGTAAATTCAGGAAGTAAATTAACCAATAAAGTTGCCTCTGTTATATCGTAACATTGGGAGTCTGCAGTAGTGTCATTATCCACTCTTGCAAAAATAACCTGAGGATTAGAAGTGTTTTCAAAATCTACAGGTAATGCATTTACAGAGTCTTCAGCATCTTCTATGCTTTCATAATAAGTTACCGTAAAGTTTATAGGATCTTGTCCGTCTAAAATCTGAGGATCTAAATCTGCCAGATTGAACTGAGCAAAACCGTCATTGGCTGTATCCGGATCATCACATATTATAAGTTCCGCAGGCACTTCGTCACCATTTGCAACAGCTGCTTCCTGTACTTCTATATTAAAGCTATCTCCACTGATATTACATCCCGTCAGATTATTTGTAATACTTACAAAAAGTTGCTGTGGATTTGTAGTATTTGTGTAAGGGCTAATCAAAGCATTTTCTCCGTTATCTGCATCCTGCTGTGTTTCATAATAAGTAACGGTGAAGTTATTAGGATCCTGAGAGCCTAATAATTCGGAACTTACATCATCTAAATCAAAATCATAAAAACCATCTGTATTCACTTCACAAGCAATAACATCACCTACAGCAGATATATCCGGTAAAGGATTTACTATAATATCAAAAGTAACAATGGTAAAACATCCCGTGGTATCATTAGTCACCCTTACATATATCGTCTGTTGTCCTAGTTCTATATTGGTATAAACATCAGGACCTATAATCGGGGTTGTTTCTGTAATAGCATTTTCTAAAGATTCGTAGTATGCTACACTCACGCCAAGTTCTCCGTTAATGATATACACTTCGTTAATTGTAATATCAAATACCTCTATTTGATCACCTGGATTATCGTAATCACATAATTCTATATCTGCAGGGTCAGTACTAGGAGTTGGATTAGGAAGTACTCTTATGGTCAAAGTAGTGTAAGCTATACAACCTTCATTATTCACAACAGCTACATGTAGTGTTTGCGGATTAGCAGGATTACCGCCTACAGATGTATTTGTATAAGATTCAGGGGTTTCAATACCATTAATTCCAGCCAGAGCATCCTCTTGCGTTTCATAATAAATAACTTCCCAATCTATATTTCCTGCTGTTATTTCATCATTTTTAGTTGTTAAATCAAACTGCGTAATCTGATCAGCAACTTCGTCATCACATTTTTCTAAAGGAGTAGGTTGAACAATAACAGGTGGGATGCCTACAATAAGATTAAATTCTCCTACATTAACACAACCATTGTTAACGTCTTCCAGTCTTACATAAATTGTTTGTGGATTACTTAAATTTTGATAGCTAGTGGTATTTATAATAGGACTTGCTCCAGTCTCTGCATCTATTAACGTCTCATGATAGGTTAAATTAAAGTCTGTAGCACTTTGTTCGCCTAAAATATCTTCATCCTGCTGAGTTAAATCAAAAACTGTAATCCCATCGTAGTCTTCATCACAAACAACAATATCTTCTATAATGAATGGTAACTCTGGTGAAGGAATCGTAATAAGTTCCTGCTCAACAATGGTAAAGCAACCAGTGATAATATTTTCTGCCCTAACAAATATAATTTGACTGTCAGGAACAATATTGTAGTATGGACTAATAATAGGGTCAACACCATTTTCAGCATTGGTTATTGTTTCATAATAAGAAAGAGTAATATCTAGCTCTCCATTGATTATATCCAACTCATTAGCATCTATTGTGAAAAATGTAAACCCATCATTATCTTCATCACATTCTTCTATAGGGTCAGGAACGATAGGACTTGGTATAGGATTTACCCTTAAATCCAATGTAACGGTAGAGTAACAACCTGTAATCTCATCCTCACCTCTTATATATATTGTTTGTGCATTACTCGTATTAGTATAAGGACTGAAAATTTGATTGTCATCATTTTCTGCATCCTCTTGCGTTTCATAAAAGGTAATAACAATACCGGTCTGACCTTGTAAGACCTGTTCAATACTGTCTTCTAAAGTAAACTCTTCAATTTCATCACCAGAGTTATTATAATCACAAAGATTAAGCGGATCTGGCTGTGTTAGTATTGGTAACTCGTTTACAATTAACTCCAAACTTGTAGTGTTATAACAAGCTGTTGTATTGTTTTCAACACGAACCCAAATAAACTGATTAAACGGGGTAACATTGGTGTAAGCAAATGGCGTCAAAATAGCATTATCAGCATTCTCAGCATTCTCTTCACTTTCATAGTATGTAATGGTAAATTCAGAAGGATCTAAACCATTAAGAACGTCATCATTACTCAGACTTAAATCAAACATGCCAATACCATCAGCAGTATTATCATCACAAATCTCAAGTGAAGCAGGTGATGTGTTAATCTGTGGAACATCATTTACAGACAATATAAGCTCTAAATAACTGTAACAGTCAGTAGTAATTGTAGTGTCTTCAACTCTAATATAGATAGTTTGCTCGTATGCAACAATATTATTGTAAGGGCCAGTTATTGGGAATAAATTATTTTCTGCATCAGATAAAGTCTCATGATAAGAAATTAATAAATTTGGTAAACCATTTGCAATTATTTCATCTGATTCACTCAAATTAAATACCCCAAAACCATCAGCATCAGCATCACAATATTCTAACGCAGGAGGATCAGTCACTGGAGGTGGTATTTGTACAAATAATTCTAAAGTAGTGTCCGAATAACAGCCAGTTAGTTCAGTCATATCATCTTCAATTCTGACGTAAAGTGTTTGCGGATTTGAAATATTGGTATAAGACGAAGTATTTTCTATGGCATTTAAACCTGAATTCATATCCTCTGGTGTTTCATGATAGGTAACTACATTTTCCTGGATACCAGCCATAATTCCTTCAGTTGCAACAGAAATATCAATGATTGCAGTTCCGTCTATTTCATCATCATCACAAACGATAAGTGGACTAGGAGCTGCAAAAATAGGCTTTGTTTCAACGGATAATGTAAAGTTTATATTAGAAATAAAACAGCCGGTTGTAAAAGGGTCAGTATTATCCACTTCGACCCTAACATAAATAGTTTGCTCTTCGTTTACAGTATATGGGCTTACCAAAGGATCGGTTCCCGTATCAGCATTTAACTGAGAGTCATGATATGTTACATTGTACAAATTAGGATCTTGAAGTCCTAATACTTGCGAATCATAATCTGTAAGGTTTATATCAATAACACCTGGAGTGTCTGTACATAAAATTTCATCTTGTATTTCGTTGTACTCGGGAACAGCTAGTACCACTAAATCCATTGTATCAATTCCAAAACAATCATTACCTCTTTCAATCCTTAGATAGACTGTCTGTTCATCTGGAACTTCACTCACATACTCATTAGGTAGTTGATTCAGCTCCAATATTGCATCTTCTTCACTTACATAATATGCAATGTTAAGTTCACTAAAATCAGCAATATCGTTTGTAGGATCGAGGTCGTTATTAACAATATCAATAATTAATGATAATACATATTCATTTGCATCACTTAACGTAAATAACCCCAGCCCGTTATAATCATTTCCATTTCCCTCACTATTATCGCAAACAGTCAGTCCAGCATCCGCAGGTATTGGATTGTATATAGTTTCTAAAAAGAAAAAAGAAGTAGTGTAGCAGCTTGTGTTAATGTTTTCAACTCTACAATAAATATTTTGTAAAGGAGAAGTATTAAGGTATGCTGTAGGATCAGCGATAGCACCAATTCCTGCATCTAAATCTGCCTGAGATGTATGGAAGGTAAGAACATAGTTATTTGGATCATCACCAATAACAATATTTTCAGCAGCTTCTTCCAAATTATAAATGGAGTAACCATCGTTTGGAGAGTCTCCCATGAATAAATTTCCAATATCACACTGAACCAAGTCTGTATTTTCGATGACATTGGGTAATGGATTTACGGTGACATTAAATGAACCAAAACTGAGACAGCCTGTTACATTTTGTTCTAATCTTACATATATAGGCTCACTAGATGCAGTTGTGTTTTCATAATTTTGAAGTTCTACAACTGATAGGGCATTAGTATTATTTTGAGAATCAGCCAGTGTTGTAAAGTAGGATAAAGTTACATCCTGACCGTTTATAATTTCACCATCCATAGTGGTTACATCAAATATTTCTTGCATATCACCAGGGTTATTATAATCACAAAGTTCATAATCTGCAACCTCAATTACAGCAGGTACATTAACTATAATTTCTTGACTTGTTGTAGAATAGCAACCGGTAATGTCGTTTTCTAGTCTTACAAAAAGCTCTTGGTCAAACGGAGATAATGTATTTTGATAATTTAAAGGAAGTGCACCCAAAGCATCATCAGCATCCTCTTGTGTGAGATGATACGTAAGACTAATTCCAGTCTGACCATTTAAAATTGCAGAGTCTAATAAGCTTAGATCCATAGTTGTTATTCCGTCGTAGTTAGCGTCACATACTTCTGAAACTGGTGGTATAACCACTTCCGGAATAGGATTAACAACAAGCTCAAGAGTAGTAATTGCTACACAAAGGGTTACATTATCTTCTAATCTAACATAAAGTATTTGATTATCTGCATCAACATTCGTATACAATCCAACCAATCCATTTAAATTATTTTCGGCTTCATTAATAGTTTCATGATAGGTTACAGTAATTCCAGTTTGTCCATTTAAAATTTCGTCAGTTTTAGTTTCTAAGTCAAAATATGATACTATTCCGTCATAATCATCATCACACTCCTCCAAAGGAGTTGGAACTATTGTCACTGGAACCGGATTAATCAATAATGTTGATGATTCCGAATATAATATACACCCAAACCCATCTCTGTCAACCAAAGCTCTAAATTGAAAATTATCTAATGATAAAGGAATGTCAATAATTTGTAATGTAGCACTGTTAACGCCTGAAAAATATATATTATCAATAAGATCACTCCAATTTATCCCGTCAGTTGATGATTGCCATTGGTATTCATCTATTGTTGTTGATTGAATTGTAATTTGAACTGACCCATTTTCACAGACAATATATTCTGTTTCAGGCTGAACATCAATAACAATCGGCGCACCAATTATATAATCATCATTAATTGGGAGTGTATAGCCATCAATTCCACTTGTAATGAGCCCAGTTACAGGATCAGTACTAATCGGATTATCTCCTAATATTCCATCATCATTTTGGTCTGTATAACCTGCTTCAACTACATCATAGCAACCATCAGAATCTGAATCCAAGTTTATATAGTTAAAGAAATCATCATCGTTAAATGTGGTATTTTCTACAGAGTAATTTAAAATTCCAGAGTCTGCTGTAGTTTCAATTGAATCATTTAATCCGTTATTTCCAACAACAGCTCCGTCAATTACTCCATTCAGGTCACCATCATTTACAAAATTTAAAGCCCCTGATTCATGAAGATCAAAAATACCATCGTTATCAGAGTCTAAATCCAGATAATCATACACTCCATCATTATCAAAGTCAATTGGTGTAAAGTCATTTGCAAAAATATCATCATAACCATCACCGTTTGTATCAATCCCAGAAATTGGAATATAACCATCACCGCTTGCCTCAACTATGTCAGTAATTCCATCATTATCACTATCAAAGTCTCTTGAATCGACTACTCCATCTCCGTCACTGTCCAAGGGAAGACATGTAGCAATCACATTAAAAATTGCAGTATTAACATTTTGAGAAGAATTGTAATGAGTAACCTCAAAGAAATCTGTTAAATGTGTGTAAAAAATAAAAGTTGCATCATCTGCATCTAAGCTTGCCCCATTTATTCTAAAGCGAATTTCAAAATTGGAGAAGTTTGTGACTCCAGTTTCAAATATTCCATCAAAGTTAGTGTCAATTAACACCTGGTCATCAGGATCGAGTAAAGTTAGGGTTTTATCAGTTGGAACTTTAATACTAAACCATTCTTCATTATCTAGCGAGCTGGTCACTGTGGTACTATTAATTACTCCACTGTGACTTATAGCTAAACTAATTTCATTATTGAAGCTTGTTGAAGAAGATATAAACCCATCTTGAGGGTTACTATCACTATCAAAATAGGATGGAGGTGAAGAAGTTTGCCAATTACCCAAATTATCTCCAATCCATTCAGCTACACTGGGATCAGAGGAATTTAATCCAAAAGTATAGTCATAAATACCATCAATGGTACCACCAGCTGGATTGCTTAGGTCAATAAATTGATTCCCAAGAGATTCAATACAGTTTAAAATACCATCATTATCAATATCAATATCTATATTATCATTGATACCATCATTATCATAATCTTCAGGACAAGAGCTTACGGGTAAGTTGTTAGACAAAGCTTCGCCTGCACAATCTAAAATATTAGCAGAAATTTGATAGTACCCAGCTTCAGTTGGCACATAATCTGGCTGGGTTGCACCAGGAATTGCGACTCCGTTATAAAACCATTGATATTCATCATAGGTAGAAATACTTCCTAAATTTAAACTTATGTTAGGGATACAAGTTTCAGTATCAATGGTTATTGGTTCAAGAACAATTTCTGGTTGGGTATCAAATCCAGAGTAGTAGCCACCAAAAGTTGCAAAATCCTGGGCACCAAAAGTTGCAACATATACTTGTGCACTTGATTCAATGGTAACATTTCCTAATAAATTTTCAATTGTATATGATTCAAAAAGAGGATTTGCTACCACGGTCTGGGGTATAGAACCATAATCAGTAATGGGGTTTCCATTGATAAATAAATCAGCACCTGATTCAGCTATAATTGTTACTACTCCCCCAAATATATCTCCTCCAATTTCGCTCACAGCTGGAATATTGTTAACGGTGTTAGGAGTTGTGCAATTAATTGGTGGAACAAAAAATAATCCAACATTTGCTACACCACTTGTGACCCCACCCCAACTACTTCCAGATCCAGTTCTTATTCCACCAACTACCTGATATGCAAAAACAGGTTTTGAAGTATTTACATACATATTACTAGACTGATTTGTTGGTGGTTGATCATCAGCATTTGCAGCAGGATTAATAACAGTTCCGTTATTATCAACTTCGGGATAACCATCATTATTTACATTACCTCCAAAATCATAATTATCTATTTCATAACTTACACCATAAAAAGTTGATGGTACAGAGTAGTATTCACTTGCATTTAAAGTGGTTTGCAGTGTTCCGTTCACATAAACTTCGGTATTGTCTTCATTTGCTACGATAAGAGGTCTTTCAACCTCATCTGGACCAAGACCTCTAACAAAAATATATTCATCGCCTACTACATCACTTGGAACAAGCTGATCAATACCAATATCTTGACCAGTATTACTACCAATTAAACTGTTACTTCCAGTAAAGGAGCCGGAATTAACCGCAATTGGTTTATCTGATTCAATTAGTGCTCCAATTAATCCTCCTGCATTATCAAAGTTAGTTGATGATGGATATGGTCTTGTTGCAACTGAGTATGATTCACCCGCATTTAATATTATATTACTCGTTGGAATGTTATTTACAAATGTTACTCCGTTACCAAACTCAGAAAAATTTACCGTGGTATTGTCCTGCGTTGCTAAAACAGATATGAAATCAAGATAATTAGTTGCAGAGCCTTCCAAGAATCCACCACTTACAAAACTCCCAGCCCTAAACTCATTTCCCAGCGCAGTAGTTCCTTTACTTACAATAGTTCCGGCCTGATAATCTTGAGAACTTGCAAATAATCTAGCAGAAACATAAACAGGATATTCAGCTTCGACTATAAACCCTTTATTGTCAAAAGGGTCTCCGTCTAAGAGATTGCTATTTAAAATAAGGTTAGTGTTATTTCCATCACCAATAAAGTATTCCCAAGG
>CACLPI010000011.1 GCA_902608795.1 uncultured Bacteroidota bacterium | reverse complement strand
GAAATACCTCCGTGCTTTAATGACTCAGTAATAATCTCCCAACCATTTTGAATTTGTTTTGCGGCATATGTCTTTTCTAGACCCTCGTTAACCATTTTTTCAAATAATAGTATTGATGCCGTCTGAAGTACACCACATAAAATAGTCTGCTCTCCCATTAAATCACTTTTTACTTCTGCAATGAAAGATGATTCTAGAACACCAGCCCTGTGTGAACCAAGTGAATACGCATATGCTTTTGCTAAATCTAACCCTTGAATATTGGGATCATTTGCAGAATGTACTGCGATTAATGTCGGCACACCAAAACCTCTTTTAAACTCTTCTCTAACTTCTGTTCCTGGACATTTTGGGGCAACCATAATTACCGTTATATCTTCTCTGATTTTAATTCCTTCTTCTACTATATTAAAACCATGTGAATATGAAAGAATTGAATTTTTTTTCATTAGAGGCATAACAGTATTAACTACGTGAGTATGATTCTTATCTGGCGTCAAATTAATTACCATATCAGCATTTGGAATTAACTCATCAAAAGGTCCAACTTTAAAATTATTTCTACTAGCGTTTATAAATGACTTTCTTTTTGATGAAATTGCACTATTTCTTAAGGCATATGAAATATTTAATCCTGAATCTCGCATATTTAAACCCTGGTTCAGACCTTGTGCACCACAACCAACAATTACAATATTTTTTTCTTTTAAAATATTATTTTCATTATCAAACTCATCAATATTCATAAATCTACACTTTGACAACTGTAATTTTTTTTCTGATTCACTAAGCGAATTGAAATAGTTACTCATATCGTATTATTTTTTTTTAAAATTGGTTAGTATTTGTGAAATCATTAAAGGAGCTTTTGTTACTGCAATTCTCGCAGATCTAACATATTGTAAAATCCCATATTTATTTAACTTTTCATAAAGCTTATCTAACTCATGTGTTCTGCCAGATTTTTCTATCACAAAAAATTCAGGATTGACGGTTACAATAATTGCATTACTTTCTTTAATTATATTTTGAATTTTTCTGTCATCAAATAACAGCGATGATTTTATTTTAAATAAACATGATTCTTGATATATAGTTTCTTCGTCAGTGTGATAATATGCCTGAATAACTTCAATTTGTTTGTTAATTTGACCAACTATTTTATTTATGAACGATTCAGATGTAATGACAAGAATAGTCCATCTTTGAACATTTTCAATTTCTGTCATTGATGAGTTGAAGCTCTCAATATTGATATGTCTTCTTTGGAATATGGCTGAAATCCTATTTAGTAAACCTACACTATTTTCAGTGTAAACAGAAACTGTATATTTTATTAATTTTTTTTTCATAACTAGTTAGCTTAATCTTATTTCTGATACTGAAGAACCTGTGGGTATCATTGGAAATACATTATCTTCTTTTTCGACAAGAACTTCTAAAAAATATGGCTCATCAGATTTTATCATTTCCTCTACCGCATTAGCTAAATCTTCTCTTTTAGTTACCCTTTTAGCTTTTAAATAATATCCTTCAGCAATTTTCACGAAATCAGGATTTACCATTTCAGTTGAAGCATACCTTTTATCAAAGAATAATTGCTGCCATTGTCTGACCATTCCTAAAAAATCATTATTTAAAACAACTATTTTAACCGCTGCTTTTGTTTGAAAAACAGTACCTAATTCCTGAATGGTCATTTGATAACCGCCATCACCAATTACTGCAACAACTTCTCTTTCTGGACAAGCCATTTTGGCTCCTATTGCTGCTGGTAATGCAAATCCCATTGTTCCAAGCCCACCTGAGGTTATATTACTTTTTGTTTTATTAAAATTAGAATATCTACAAGCAATCATTTGGTGCTGTCCAACATCTGAAACAATAGCTGCATCACCCTTGGTTTGAATATTAATTTCCTTTATTACTTCACCCATTGTTAACCCTTCTTTCTTTGGGTTTAAGTCATCATGTATTACTTTTTTGTATTCAACTTCATATAATTTTTTAAACTCTTCATGCCATTTTTTATGAGATTTATTATCTATTTTTTTTAAAATTTCATTTATAGTTTGTTTAGCATCACCCAAAACTGCAACATCCACTTGAATATTTTTGTTTACCTCAGCGGGGTCAATTTCAAAATGTATAATCTTTGCCTGTTTTGCATATCTGTTAACATCTCCGGTTACTCTATCATCAAATCTCATTCCTATTGCAATTAACACGTCACATTCATTGGTAAGAATATTTGGAGCATAATTTCCATGCATTCCAAGCATTCCAACATTGAGTGGATGACTTGTTGGAATTGCAGAAGCTCCAAGAATCGTCCAAGCAGCAGGAATTCCAGATTTTTCCACAAATTTAATTAGCTCTTTCTCAGCATTACCTAAAATAACACCTTGACCCCAAACGATAAGAGGTTTTTTTGCATTATTTATTAATTCAGCAGCAAGTTTAATATTGTTATGATTAATTTTTGGCACTGGCTTATAACTTCTAATACCCTCAATTTTTTTATAAGAAAAATTAATTTTTTCAAATTGGGCATCTTTGGTTATATCAATTAAAACAGGCCCAGGTCGTCCACTTTTAGCTATGTAAAATGCCTTAGCAAATATTTCAGCAATTTCCGATGCTTTGGTTATTTGATAGTTCCATTTGGTAATAGGGGTTGAAATCCCGATAATATCAGTTTCTTGAAATGCATCACTCCCAAGTAAGTGTGAGCTAACTTGACCAGTAATACAAACCATTGGAGTAGAATCAATTTGAGCATCTGCTAATCCAGTTACTAAGTTTGTAGCTCCCGGTCCTGAAGTAGCTATAGCAACTCCTACTCTTCCTGAAATTCTTGCAAAACCTTGTGCGGAATGAGTAGCACCTTGTTCATGTCTAGTGAGCACATGATGTATTTTATCTTGATATTTATATAATTCATCATAAACAGGCATTATTGCTCCTCCTGGATAACCGTAAATAATATCTACTTGCTCCTCTAACAAACATTTTATAACAGCCTCGCTACCGGTAATTTTTGACATAATATTTTAATTAAAATTCATCAGTTACACACCCTAAAGAAGCTGAAGAAACAACATTTGCATATTTGTATAATGATCCTTTTTCTGTCCTTAAAGGAGGGTTTTTCCAATTTTTTTTCCTTGCTTCCAATTCTTGATCGGAAACATGTAACGTTATAGTATTACTTTCAGCATCAATTGATATTTTATCTCCATTTTTAACAACAGAAATATTTCCACCAACCTGTGCCTCAGGGGTTATGTGGCCAACAACAAAGCCGTGTGTGCCCCCCGAAAATCTTCCGTCCGTAATTAATGCAACATCTTTTCCTAAGCCAGCACCCATAATTCCAGCAGTTGGCTTTAACATTTCTGGCATTCCAGGGCCACCCTTTGGACCAACATATCTAATTACCATAACATCACCCTTTTTAACGCTTCCGTTTTTTATGCCAATATTTGCTTCTGCTTCAGAATCAAATACATTTGCTGTACCACAAAAATGAAGGCCTTCCTTTCCAGTTATTTTAGCAACACTCCCTTCAATAGCTAAATTTCCGTATAGTATCCTTATATGACCAGATTCTTTTATGGGGTTTTCGAATGATCTTATTACATCTTGTTCAAAACTTAGATTTGCAACATCATCTAAATTCTCCTTCAAAGTTTTTCCAGTTACAGTTAAACAATCGCCATGTAAAAAACCTTTTTCAAGTAAATATTTAAGTACAATAGGAATTCCTCCAATATCATGCAAATCTTCCATTAGATACTTGCCACTAGGTTTTAAATCAGCTATAAAGGGGGTTTTTTCACTGATTCTTTGAAAATCATCAAGTACAAAATCAATTTTTGCAGCTCTTGCAATTGCAAGAAAATGTAAAACTGCATTTGTTGATCCTCCAAGGGCAACGACAGTTGTTACAGCATTTTCGATTGATTTTTTAGTTATTATATCCAACGGTTTAATATCAGCTTCTATTAGTTTCTTCATCGACTTTCCTGTCTCGATTGAAACTTTATTTCTTGTATTATTATTGGCAGGTATTGAAGAAGAAAATGGTAAAGACATACCAAGTGCTTCAATAGCCGAAGCCATGGTATTTGCAGTGTACATTCCTCCACAGGCTCCAGACCCAGGACATGATTTTCTAATAATTTCTTTGTATTCTTTATTGTCAATTGAGCCAGAAACTTTCTCTCCCCATGCTTCAAATGCAGAAACAATATCTAATTTTCTATTTTTGTGGCAGCCAGAATCAATTGTCCCTCCATACAGTAAAATTGATGGTCTATTTAACCTTATCATTCCCATTAATGCACCTGGCATATTTTTATCACATCCAACAACTGTGATTAAACCATCATAACTCATCGCTTGTACTACTGTTTCAACAGAATCTGCAATTATATCTCTGGATGGTAAAGAATATCTCATTCCTGGTGTTCCCATAGAAATTCCATCACTTACCCCGATTGTATTAAAAATTAACCCAACAAAATCAATATTGTTAACTCCCGATTTTACTTCTAAAGCTATATTATTAAGATGCATGTTACATGGGTTGCCTTCGTATCCAGTACTTGCAATTCCTATCAAAGGTTTATTGAAATCTTCATCTGAGAATCCAATAGCATACAACATTGCCTGTGCAGCAGGTTGTGAATTATCCTGTGTAATCGAGGAACTATATTTATTTAATTTTTCCATCTCTAAAAAAAGAAAATTATCTATATAAATAAATTTAAATAGATAATCTAATCTATAAAGAAAAACTTTTTCTTCAATTAAAAAAAGAATTATTCGGAAAACTTAAAGACTATAAATTAGTCTTAATGTGATAAATCTTGGTTGAATAAAGTATTCATTGGTACTAACAGAGATATTAGAAACATTTGATTGACTTTGGGATTTTGTATCTAATAAGTTGGTTGCTCTTAATTCAAACTCCCATTTACTGTCCTTATCCTTTCTGTAAGAAATAGCTGCATCAAAAAATTCATAATCGTTAATAATTGAATTTTGATCTTTGAACTTGGTCGTGGAATAATTTGATCTGAAAGTAAATGATTTTAATATAAGTGCATCTATTTCAATAAATGGACTTTCTGTGAAATACTTAGTTTCTAAATCTCCAATATTTGTTTCACTTACGGAGTACTTCATCCCAGCTTCGAAGTTAGGAGCATTCTTAAATAAAGTCCTCACAGAGGCATTATAATTTTGAGAGAATGTTTCATTTAAGCTTGGTCTTGAAGTGTCCTGTATAAATTGATTAAATTTAGATAAATTAAAGTTTGTCCCTAAAGTTCCTCTTATTTTACCAAATGATCTTTGATATCTTCCGTATGCAGATAGATTTTCATCCGCGAATCCAGAATTAAAGGGGCTACTTGTAGCAATTACACTTTCAAAACTAGTTAGGTTTCTTATTTGATCAATAGATTTATTATAGTTAATTCCAGCATAAATATTCGTATAATTAAAAAGATTAAAACTGTAATAATTTAAACTTATGTTATGCGAAATAGCATTTTGTAAATCCTGTGTACCGATAAAAATTGAGTTGTAGTTATTTAATACTAGTCCTCTAGCAATTTTACTAACATCTGTAAATTGTGTTCTCATAGCATAATTTAACCTAAGTGTCTCGCTGTCCTTAAGTTGAATAATCATATTAAAATCAGGAAGAAGTTTAAAAAATGATTTTTTATAATTTACAAATCCTACGTCAAAAGTCTCATTCTGAAAATTTTCAGAGTTGTAGGAATGAGCTGTAAATCCTGGGCTAATTGTAAATTTTCCAGTTTTTAGCCTGTAATGTAATCCCAGATAAACGTCATTAAACAAATAGCTAACATCATTATAATCTAAACCATTATTTATTATAGGAGTTGGATTATATATGTCATCATTTGAGCTGGCGAGAAACTGAAAAATATCTGAATCAAATTCCTGCTTACTGTAAATTGTTCCAAAAGTTAGATTAATATCGCTCTTTTTATTTATAATATTCCAGTAATCAACTTTAGCATCTAGTTGATTTGAATTAACCTTTTTTTCCTGAGCAATATTATAAAAAGGAAGAGAATTATCTAGTCCTAGTCCATTAGCTGTGGTTTGATAGTTCTCGTTATTTTCCAAAATAGCATTATAAAAAGGATCTTCGTCCTTGATTAAATGTTGGGCTTCTAAAGCAAAAATATTTTTTTCATTAAGTGTGTAATAATAATTCAGATTCTGATTTATACTAAATGTTTTAGCATCATCTAATTGATCAATAGCTCCGATAATAGATGATAAATAATTTTGATCTTGAGATTCTTTTGTTAATCTACCTAAAATCTCGTAATCAAGCTGATTATTGATATTTGGAATATATTTTAATGAAAACTTACCAATTCCAAGCTCACTAATTTGAGAAGTATTTGTTTGGGTATATTCATCTGGAATATTTTGAGGTAAACCAACATATTGAGTACTGTTGTTTTGTTGTATTTCAGTATCACTATTTGTCAGAATTAAAAAGGCAGAGTAGTCAATTTTCTTATCTGGTGAATAACTTGAATTTATTGCAACAAACTCAGTATTAATATCCTTTGCTCTATTATTTTGAAGCTGTAAAAAACTAAGATTATTATTTCCAAGAGAAATATTTGTACCGCTTTTTCCACTTGGTCTGTTGAAGCCCCCTGAAAAATTCCAATAATCTCTTCTTGTGAAGGCCTGTTCACCAATATTATTTAGATCACCAATTACATTTATACTGTAGGTTGGGCTATAATAAAAAAGCTTTGGTTGAAAAATATGCAGGTTCAGATTTTGATTTTGTGTATCACCAGGTGATTCACCAGCTCCTGCAAGTATATTCCCAAACCAAAATTTATCTTTTCCTTTTTTTAACTTAATATTAATTGCAATATTATCCTGATTATTTTGAACTGAACTAAGTTGACCAACTTCTGCATAATTCTTTAAAATTTGAACTTTATCAACAGCGTTTGAAGGAATATTCTTAGAAGCAATTTTTGAATCACCATCAAAAAAATCTTTTCCTTCTACCATAATTTTTGTGACAGCTTTACCCTCGACCTCTATTTCACCATCCTCATTAACTTCAACACCGGGCAGATTTTTTAAAACATCTTCAAGCTTTCTCTCTGTTCCAGTTTTAAACGAATCAGCGTCGTAAACAAGTGTATCACCACTTACTACTACAGGCATTTCATAAGTCAATTCAACGGCATCTAGCTGATTGTCAGGTCTAAGTAAAAAATCTTTATTTATATCATTTTCTCCAGATTTAAATGCCTGAGAGAATGTAGCCATCCCTATATAACTAACCTGAAGATTATAATTATTATTCTTCTTTAAGTTTAGCTTATAAACTCCTTGATTATCTGACATAGCAAAAGTCTCAAGGGTATTTGATTGAGAATCAATAAGAATGATATTAGCCAATTCTAGAGGAGTGCCTAAACTATCCGTAACCTTTCCACTCATCTTTATTTGAGAAAATGTCATTGAGCTTATTAGTAAAAAAAGAATTATAATATATTTTTTCATTATTTAATTTTTTAATGACAATTCATACATGTCCCTAGGAACCCTTGGATTCATTAATTTAAACCAAATCACTGGAATAAAAGATAGTAGAATACTTGTAGGATACCCATAAGGTAGTTGAGGGGAATGATCAATCGAGTTCAAATTTTGATATTCGGTTTCTGCAATCCTGTGATGATCACTATGTCTTGTTAATTCATAAAGCACTATTCTTCCAAATATATGATTAGAATTCCAAGAATGTCTTTCTTGTACTCTTTCATATCTTCCAGATGATAATTTTTTTCTTAAAAGGCCATAGTGTTCAATATAATTAACACTTTCAAACATTAAAACCGAGAAAAGTGCAGCAAGGAAACAAAAAATTAGTCCCTTAAGACCAAATAAAATAAAAACTAAAAGGATGTATGATAATTGAATTATCCCATACCAAAACATATCGTTATAAATAGAAAAAAATGAATTATTATTTATTTTCAATCTATTTTTTTGAATTTTAATTGCTCCTAAAAGCTCACCTTTAATTGCACTAATCCAAAAGATGTAAATAGGTTCATTATATTTTGCTGTAACGGGATCTTCTTTTGTTGCAACTTTTAGATGATGACCATAATTATGCTCTAGATAAAAATGCATGTAAAGAGATGGTATTAGTAGAAATTTACCAAAAAATCTTTCAAGGGTTTTGGTACGATGACATAATTCATGAGCTACGTTAATACCATTTGAGGCCATTACAAGCCCCATTGAAAGTAATAAGCCTAAAAATTCAATTGAAAAATATTCAAAAGTGATGATTTTGGTCAAAGAATATATCAATAAACCAAATACAATGATAATATTTAAATACAGCATTAAATCAAATAAACTATGAATCCCTTTTTCAGCTCTGTGGGTTTCTAACTCATCAACTCCATAACGAGTTAGTATTAATTCTACAGCTGGAATTATTACAAATATGTAAAAAGGGGTGGTGAATAACCAATAGCCACCAAAATAAAGCCCAACTAAAGCGGTTAAGGGAATTGAGTAAGCCATCAGGTATTTGAAGTCAGATAATAGAAAACCTTTAAATAATTTTAGATCTCTGTTAAACATTTGATATTTAGTTTTTTCTTATTGATTTAGACCTTCCTCCCCTCCACATATCTCTCATTTCTTTGGTCTTAACCTCAACAATATTTTCAAACTCTGATCTGGAGACAAATTCTCCTTTTGTTGGCTCAGAAATTTGTATTCTTCTTTCAGGGTTCATTACTACTTTGGTGCAAAGCATAATGGTTCTTTCTGTAGTTAGCTCTAAAATTAATCCTGGAAGGCCACCAAACTCGGCAGGGCCGTGGCTTACCGGTATTTGTGGGGTATACCAAGCAATTACATCCTGATACTCTTCTTCAATTTTATCCTTAATTGAATCATTTTCTTTTTCGGCCTTTCTCCAAACACTAGTCATTGTCTTAGGCTTTGGAAGCTGGGCAGTTGCCTTAAAGCATAGATAATTTCCAATCATCTTTTGCTCTTTTTCTATAACCCACTTAATTTTATTTGAATCATTGGCGATCAAAAACTTTTTACCCATAAATTCTGTAGTTTGGAGTGATTTTTTTGTTGCAATATTCTTATATACTGGGCCACCCGAAGATGCCCACATTCTTCCCCATCCTCTTCCTCCACCACTCCCTGGAGCGTCTAATCTTTCCTCTTGCTGATAAATTGATTTAGTTTTATCAAATGTTAGTATATATACGGGTTCTAAAAAAGGCTTCATCCTTTCTTTCATTGATTTTTTTTGTTCAGCAGACATTCTGTCTCCCCAAGATCCAAAATCCATAGATGTTTGAGTTTTGTAAAATGCTTGGCCTTGAAAATCTTGAGAATTAATAGTAGTGGAGAAAAAAATTATTAATATGTATAGAATTTTGTTCATGATATTTTAAATATAATAACTCAACAGAAATCGAGTTGTTAATACTAGGTTAAATTAATCATAATATTTTTGTACATTGATATTATGAGATTAAAATTTCTTTTCTTTTTTGTTTTTTTTAATGCTATTTATTCACAAAACAATATCTATTTTGAAAAAATAGATAAAGTAAAAATCTATAAAGATTATAAACTAATTAACATTGATAATTTTAATAATAAATATTTCCAAAGAGGAAATCAAATAAGTAAGGAAAAAAATTTAACTTTTTCAGATTTGTCACTTGGAAATATTTCCAGCATCGATTTAAATGACCCGATGAAAATTAAAATTTGGTATTCAGATTATAATAATTTAATTGTTTTAGACAATTATTTAAATGAAATTACCAGGATCAATTTTAATGATATTTTATTTGCTAATAATATTTCTCATATATCCACAGCAAATGAAAATAATGTATGGGTTTTCGATGAAACAGGAATGAAAATAAAAAAGTTTGATTTTTTTAATAGAGTTTTTATTGATAATGTTGAAACTAAGATAGATGGAACCTTAATTGATTTTCAAAGCGATTATAATTATTTGTGGGTTTTGACAGATGAATTCTTTTATAAAATAAATTATAATGGATCAATAATCTACAGATCTGAAAACAATTACAGATTTAGTAAAATAAGTTTATTCAGAAACGATATTATTCTTTTAAAGAATAATCAATTAGTACATTTTAAAAATGGTGATGAAATATTTGTAAATATTATTCACGAAAAATTATTTATAAAAGATTTTTCCGTAATCAATGAAACCTTGTATATTTATGATGAGGATTATTTAAATAAATATTTAATTTTAACATACTAAAATGCATATAGCGATCGCAGGGAATATTGGTGCTGGGAAAACTACCTTAACCAAATACTTGGCTAAACATTATAAATTTAACAAACAGCTTGAAGACGTGGTTAAAAATCCCTATCTAGATGATTTTTATAATCAGATGGAAAGATGGAGCTTTAATCTTCAAATATATTTTTTGAATAGTAGATTTAGACAGGTCAAAGAAATCCATGAAAAAGGTAAGAATGTAATTCAAGACAGAACTATTTATGAAGATGCTAATATTTTTGCACCTAACCTCCACGCAATGGGACTTATGACAAGTAGGGATTTTGAAAATTACAAATCGCTATTTAATTTAATGGAAGAAAATGTATCTGCTCCTGATTTAATGATATATTTAAGAAGTTCTATTCCAAATCTTGTTTCACAGATTCATAAAAGAGGTCGTGAATATGAAAATTCGATTAGTATCGAATATTTAAGTAGATTAAATGAAAGATATGAAGCCTGGATATATAATTACAAAAAAGGTGATTTGCTAATTATAGATATTGATGAGCTTGACTTTGTAGAAAATAAAGATGATCTAGATAAGATAATCTCGTTAATTGATAAAAAGATGAAATAAAAAAAGGCCTTAATTTAAGGCCTTTTTTTATTTTCTATTTGGAATACATATTAATAAAATTAATTTTATCTCCATCAAAACGGAAGGATTCCATCCAGCTTTTGATTGTTGATTCACCATTTGATTCAACAATTTTCCCTTCATCCCATAGTAGAACCCATTCATCACCATTATCCCCCGTAACAGCAAGGTTAACGGCGACACTGTAATCCTCGATATCAACTTCAGAATATGTATCTGAAATATGTTTCATAGCAGATTCCCTTCCTTGGATTAGTGAACCATCAGAAAGATTAAAAACAACGTCCTTCGTTAGGTATTCAGCAACTTTTTTGAAATCTTTAGCAATTAAATCTCTGATCATTAACTGAACAGTCAATACTTTCTCATCATTACCAATTTCAAATGCATCAAGATATGTAGCATCGTATAAATATGTTACTGATTTATCTTCAATATCATGAGCTCCATGACCTCCTAATATTGGGGCAATCACCAAGCCTATTAAACAAGTAAGTTTTATTAAAATATTCATTGATGGTCCTGAAGTATCTTTAAAAGGATCACCAACAGTATCTCCAGTTACAGATGCTTTGTGTGCCTCAGAACCTTTGAAAGTCATTTCTCCATTTATTTCAACACCTGCTTCAAAAGATTTTTTTGCATTGTCCCATGCACCACCGGCATTGTTTTGGAAAATTGCCCATAAAACTCCACTAACAGTAACCCCAGCCATATATCCACCAAGCATTTCAGCAATTAATTGGTTATCTAGTCCAAATAACATTGGTAAAACTGTAATAATTATCGGAGTTCCTATTGTTAATATTCCTGGTAGCATCATTTCTTTAAGAGATGCTTTGGTTGAGATGTCAACACATTTATCATACTCAGGCTTCGCCTTACCCTTCATTATTCCAGGAATCTCTTTAAATTGTCTTCTTACTTCATAAACCATTTCCATAGCAGCCTTTCCGACAGCATTCATCGCTAAGGCTGAAAATACTACAGGCACCATACCTCCAACAAATAACATTGCTAAAACTGGTGCTTTAAATATATTGATACCTTCAATTCCAGTAAATGTGACATAAGCTGCAAATAAAGCAAGAGAAGTAAGAGCTGCAGAAGCAATTGCAAAACCTTTTCCAGTAGCTGCTGTGGTATTGCCGACTGAATCTAGTATATCTGTTCTTTCCCTTACAATAGGATCTTGTCCACTCATCTCAGCTACTCCACCTGCATTGTCAGATATTGGGCCAAAGGCATCAATTGCTAATTGCATTCCAGTTGTTGCCATCATAGCTGAAGCAGATAAAGCTACTCCGTAAAAACCAGCGAAAGCATATGCTGCCCATATTGCAGCTGCAAATAAGATTACTGATCCAAAAGTTGAAATCATACCAGTTGCTAAACCTGCGATAATATTCGTGGCTGCACCAGTACTTGATTTTTGAACGATTTCGAGAACAGGTTTTTTACCCAATCCTGTGTAATATTCAGTAATTGCAGAAATAAACCAGCCAACAATTAAACCTGTTAATGTTGAGTAGAAGACATTAATTGAAGCGATATCTTTTAATCCTTCACCAAAAAACTCCATTTTTAAAGTTTCAGGAAGCATATATTGAACTAAGAAAAAGCAGGATAATGCAACTAGTAGGATAGAAATTCCATTTCCTTTGTTAAGAGCACCCATGACTTCGGCCTCCTTTGCATCATTAGAATTTATTTTTACAAACAGTGTTCCTATCAAAGAAATAATAATACCTAGTCCAGCTATTGCCATTGGTAATAAAATTGGTCCGATTCCCCCAAAAGTATCGTCAATCGATCCTCCCATATCAATGATAACATAATTTCCGAGGACCATAGCAGCGAGGACCGTTGCTACATATGAACCAAATAAGTCAGCTCCCATACCAGCAACATCTCCTACATTATCACCTACATTATCAGCAATTGTAGCTGGATTTCGTGGATCATCTTCTGGGATTCCAGCTTCAACTTTTCCAACTAGATCAGCACCTACATCTGCTGCTTTTGTGTAAATTCCACCACCAACTCTTGCAAATAAAGCAATTGATTCTGCTCCTAATGAAAATCCAGCAAGAGTTTCTAAAACTATAGTCATAGTATCACTGGCAGATCCATAATCAGTATCTGCCCAAACACCATCCATAAAATGGTTGAAGAATATGATAAAAAAAGCTGTAAGACCTAATACAGCTAAACCTGCTACACCTAATCCCATAACTGTTCCACCAGCAAATGAAATTTTAAGTGCATTTGGTAAAGAGGTTTTGGCAGCTTGAGTGGTTCTAACATTTGTTTTGGTAGCAATCTTCATTCCTATATTACCAGCATAAGCAGAGAAAAATGCTCCAAAAATAAATGATACCACAATTAAAATATGAGTTGTTGGTACAATAAATGATATACCTGCTAAAACTGCACTTACCACTAATACAAATACAGATAATAAACGATATTCAGCATTTAAAAAGGCTAATGCACCTTCATATATATGATCAGAAATCTCTTTCATTTTTCCGTCACCAGCATCTTGTTTCATCACCCAGGACCTTCTTATAAAAACATAAGCAAGGCCTAACGCTGACATGATTATTGGCATGTAAATCATCATTGAATCCATAGTTAATTTTTTTAATTAGTTGGCAAAAATAGTGAAATAGAGTTAATTAAGAAAAACTCTTTGATTATTTGTAGAGCACCTTTTTAACCGATTTTATAACATCTTCACGGTTAGGAAGCCATTCTTTAAGTAAAACAGGAGAATATGGAGCAGGAGTATCAGCAGTATTAATTTTTTCTATTGGAGCATCAAGATAATCAAATGCTTGGGATTGAACTTGGTAAGTAATCTCTGTAGCAACATTACCAAATGGCCAAGCTTCTTCTAAAATCACAAGTCTATTGGTTTTTTTTACAGAATTTAGGATAGCATCATGATCCATTGGTCGGACTGTCCTAAGATCAATAATTTCACAAGAAATATTTTCTTTTTCCAATTCATCAGCTGCTTTGTATGCTTCCTTAATTATTTTACCAAAAGAGACAATTGTAACATCGGAACCTTCTCTTTTTATGTCAGCAACCCCGATAGGAATTGTATATTCTCCTTCAGGCACCTCACCTTTATCTCCATACATCTGCTCACTTTCCATAAATATCACTGGGTCATCATCGCGAATAGCCGATTTTAATAAACCTTTGGCGTCATAAGGATTAGAAGGAACAATTACCTTAAGTCCAGGGGTATTGGCAAACCAGTTTTCAAATGCTTGAGAATGAGTTGCTGCTAATTGACCAGCGGAGGCAGTAGGGCCTCTGAAAACGATTGGGCAATTAAATTGTCCACCTGACATTTGTCTAATTTTTGCAGCATTATTGATAATTTGATCTATTCCGACTAATGAAAAATTAAAAGTCATATATTCAACAATTGGCCTATTCCCTGTCATTGTTGAACCAATCGCAACTCCAGCAAAACCAGCTTCAGAAATCGGAGTATCAATAACCCTTTTAGCTCCAAATTCATCAAGCATTCCTTTAGATGCTTTGTATGCACCATTGTACTCGGCAACTTCTTCACCCATAAGAAATATACTTTCATCATTTCGCATTTCTTCGCTCATTGCTTCACAAACAGCTTCTCTGAATTGAATAGTCCTCATAAAATCTAATTTTTGACAAAAATAACAAAGGAGTTAAAATTAAACATTAATAAGTTAAAATTATTTATTAATTAAAGTTTTTTGTATTTCAAATTAGTAACTTTAATGATGAATTATAGAATATCTATCTTATGAAAATCCTTGTATGTTTAAGTCATGTTCCTGACACTACATCAAAGATTAATTTTACCGAAAATAACAGTAAGTTTGACAAAGCTGGTGTACAGTTTGTAATTAATCCAAATGACGAATTCGGATTAACAAGAGCTATTTGGTTTAAGGAAAAAAATGATGCTACAATTGATGTAATTAATGTAGGGTTACAGGACACAGAATCAACGCTTAGAAAAGCACTTGCCATAGGGGCAGATAAGGCTATAAGAATCAATCATGACCCTAAAGATGGTTTTTCCGCAGCGAAATTTATATCAGATTATATTAATGAAAACAGTTACGACTTGATAATCGCAGGTAGAGAATCTATTGATTACAATGGTGGTATGGTTCCTGGAATGATTTCAGCTCTTACTAATATAAATTTTATTGACAAATGCATTGCTTTAAATATTTCAGGTAATTCTGTCGAAGCCGCTAGAGAAATTGAGGGTGGTAAAGAAAACATATCAACCCAATTACCTCTGATAATTGGTAGCCAAAAAGGTCTAGTTGAAGAGAGTGATTTGCGGATTCCAAATATGAGAGGAATAATGATGGCAAGAAAAAAAGAACTAGTTGTTGTAAAGACTACTGAAGATCCTAGCGCAACTCATTCAAAAAGTTTTGAAAAACCTCAACCAAAAGGAGATGTTACTTTAGTCTCCCCAGATGATATTGAAAAGTTAATTGAGTTATTGCATAACGAAGCCAAAGCATTATAATATGGAAATACTAATTTTCGCAGAAACTGATGATAAAGGAAATCTTAAAAAAGATGCCTATGAAATTGCATCATATGCCTCAGAGATTTCCTTAGAAAATGGAGGTAGTGTAAATGCTTTGTGTTTTAACGCATCCAATACTGAAAGCTTATCAGATTATGGGGTTAATAAAATAATAAACTCTAGAAACGAGGAACTCAAGAATTTTGACCCAAGCAACTATTCAAAATGTATTTGTGAAGTTTTTAACAACGAGAAATGTAATTTACTTTTATTAAGTTCTAGTTCAAATTCAAAGCATATAGGAGGTATATTGTCTGTTTTAACAGATTCAAGTTATGTTACAAATGTAATTTCAAAACTCACCTATGGTGAAAAAATGACAGTTGTAAGAAACACCTTTACAAATAAAGCTATTGAAACTGTAGAAATAATTAAAAACAAAATTATTTTAGCTATTTCAAAAAATTCTTTTGGTCTAAAAGAAAAACCTGTAAAGTCTGAGGTTGTAGAAATAAATTTTAATATATCTGAATCTAGAAATAAAGTAAAATCAATTGACAGAGCAACTAATAAACTAACAATTGCCGATGCTGATATTGTTGTTTCAGGCGGAAGAGGATTAAAAGGTCCTGAAAATTGGCATCTAGTAGAAAACCTTGCTGAAGTCCTTGGCGGTGCTACAGCATGCTCAAAGCCTGTCTCTGATTTAGGATGGAGACCTCACAGTGAGCATGTAGGACAAACCGGTAAGCCTGTGTCGTCAAACTTATACATTGCAATCGGTATTTCTGGGGCAATTCAGCATCTTGCTGGAGTTAATTCATCAAAAGTAAAAGTCGTTATAAATACAGACCCTGAGGCTCCTTTTTTTAAAGCTGCTGATTACGGAATTGTTGGAGATGCTTTTGAAGTTGTGCCAAAATTGATTGATAAATTAAAAGAATTTAAAGCTGTAAATGAGTAATCTTTATTTTTTTAAATTAAAACATAACATTAGATTTACTATATGAATCTTGTTCAACTGCTAATTAACGGCATTTCATACAGCCAAACCCAAAATGGTGCATATGCATTGATTTTAAGTGAATTGGAAGGTGAGAGAAAGTTACCAATAGTAATAGGTACAAACGAGGCACAGTCAATTGCGATTGCTATTGAAAAAGAAATTAAACCTCCAAGACCATTGACTCACGATTTATTCAAAAATTTTTGTGTAAGATTTGATATCAAAATAAAACAAGTGATTATCCACAAGCTGGTCGATGGTGTGTTTTACTCTAGCGTCATTTGTGAAAGAGATGGAATTGAAGAAGTAATCGACTCCAGATCCAGTGATGCTATTGCTTTGGCCATAAGATTTGAAGCCCCAATTTACACTTATGAAAATATTCTTGAAAAAGCAGGAGTAGTGATTAAATTAGAAAAAGAAATTGACGAAAAGTCATTGCTTAAAGAGTTATTTTCAGAGGAAAACTCAGAAGTTGAAAATAGTGAACTTAAAGTGAAAACAACTAAAGAATTAGAAGAATTATTAAAAATTGCTGTTCAAAATGAAAATTATGAGTCAGCTGCAAAAATCAGAGATGAAATTTCAAACAGATAAAAAAAAGATACTTTTAACAACCTTATTTTTTATTACTGTAAATACCCTGATTTTTGCACAAGATCAAAATATTATTCCAAGTAATGGATTTACCCTTGAAGGGTTTCTTAGGGGTCTTTTAGGAATATCATTTCTAATTTTAACAACTTATCTTCTTTCAAATAATAAAAAAGCAATCAACTGGAAAACTGCATCGACTGGCCTAATCCTTCAATTGATTCTAGCAGTTGGAGTCCTTAAAATTTCTTGGGTAAAGATGATATTTGAAAGTGCAGGAAAGGTTTTTGTTAAAATTCTTGATTTTACAATGGAGGGTACCAAATTTTTATTTGGGGATTTAGTAAGTGCAGAAAATTTTGGAAATGTATTTATTTTCTCCATTTTACCCACAGTAATTTTCTTTGCCGCATTAACATCAATTCTATTTTATTTAGGAATCATACAAAAAATAGTAAGAGTAATGGCTTTGCTATTGTCAAAACTTCTTGGTGTTTCTGGGCCTGAGAGTCTAAGCGTTGCTGGAAATATATTTCTTGGACAAACCGAATCCCCACTTATGATAAAAGCATATCTTGAAAAAATGTCAAAATCAGAAATTTTATTAGTTATGATTGGGGGAATGGCTACAGTTGCAGGTGGTGTTCTGGCTGCTTACATTGGTTTCCTTGGAGGAGAAGATCCTGAACTTAAGGTCTATTATGCAAAACATCTTTTAACAGCATCAGTAATGGCTGCACCTGGTGCAATAGTAATTTCTAAAATTCTTTATCCTGAAACCGAAAAAATTAATTCTGATGTTGAAGTATCGAAAGATAAAATAGGTTCAAACTTTTTAGATGCAATTTCAATTGGAACTTCTGAAGGTCTAAAATTAGCAGCCAATATAGCAGCAATGCTTTTAGTCTTTATTGCTTTTATAGCATTAATTAATTATGTGCTAAGTGACCTTGGTGATATGACAAATTTAAATGCTTGGATTAGCGATAAAACTGTATACTCTGAATTATCATTGGAGCTTATATTAGGATATATTTTTGCTCCCGTGATGTGGTTAATAGGAGTTGCAAAAGAAGATGTAACATTGATGGGGCAACTACTTGGCATCAAATTAGCAGCTAGTGAATTTATAGGATATATCCAATTATCTGATTTAAAAGATGCCACCAATGTGATTCACCTAAATTATCAAAAATCGATAATTATTGCGACCTACATGTTATGTGGTTTTGCAAATTTTGCGTCAATTGGAATCCAGATAGGAGGAATAGGAGCACTTGAACCTAAACAAAGAAAAAATCTTTCAAAATTTGGATTTAAAGCTTTAATCGGAGGGACTTTAGCATCCCTTTTATCAGCAACGATTGCAGGGATGATTATTGGTTAAAAAGTTAATAACTTTTACTTTTCTTTATAATTAAGATTATCACTATTAATTATTTTTACTAACTGGATTTATGAGACAATATTTAGACTTAGTTAAACATGTTCTCGACAATGGAGAACTAAAGAAAGACAGAACCGGAACAGGTACTAAAAGTGTTTTTGGCTATCAAATGAGATTTAACCTAGATTATGGCTTTCCAATGGTAACAACAAAAAAACTTCATCTTAAATCAATAATTTATGAATTGCTGTGGTTTTTAAAAGGGGATACAAATATTAAATATCTAAAAGAAAATGGAGTAAAAATTTGGGATGCTTGGGCAGATTCAAATGGTGATCTTGGTCCTGTTTATGGTTTTCAGTGGAGAAATTGGAACAATGATGGGATTGATCAAATATCTAACTTAATAAATGATTTAAAAAATAATCCAAGTAGCAGAAGACATCTTATTTCCGCTTGGAATCCATCGGTTTTGCCTGATACTTCAAAATCTTTTGAAGCCAATGTTGCTAATGGAAAGGCTGCATTGCCTCCATGCCATGCATTTTTTCAATTTCATGTAATTAAAGGGAAACTTTCTTGTCAATTGTATCAAAGGAGTGCAGATGTTTTTTTAGGGGTACCTTTTAATATAGCATCATATTCGCTTTTAACCATAATGATAGCTCAAGTGTGTGATTTAAAAGTAGGTGATTTTATTCATACTTTTGGAGATGCTCATATTTATAGCAATCACTTTGATCAGATGAAGCTACAACTAACAAGAGAGCCAAGAAAGCTACCAACTCTTAAAGTCAATAAAAAAATTAAAAGTATTTTTGATTTTAAATATGAAGATTTTGTTTTAGAAGATTATAATCCTCATCCTCACATCAAAGGAAAAGTTGCAGTTTAATCGATCCTATGATAAAAAAAACTATAACCATTATTGTTGCTGCAGCTGAAAATAATGCTATCGGAAAAAATAATAATCTCATCTGGAGTTTGCCAGATGACCTAAAAAGGTTTAAAAGGCTTACCTCAGGTCATTGCATAATTATGGGTAGAAAAACATTTGATTCATTTCCTGGATTATTATCCAATAGAAAACATATTGTTATATCTAAAAAACCTAAGAGCCACTTTCCTGAAGAAGTTATTGTTGAAAATAATTTTGAGGATGCAATAAAAGCAACTAATGATGATGAAAATCCATTTGTAATTGGGGGCGGACAAATTTATAATTTAGCCATGAAATACAGCGATACTATTGAATTGACAAGGGTTCATGAGGAGTTTGAAGCTGATACTTTCTTTCCAAAAATTAACGAAGACGAATGGAAATTAATTAATCAAGAAAAGCATGAAATGGATGAACGCCATAAATATTCATTTACATATAAAACATATTTAAAAATTAAGTAATGAAAGCATATATTTTTCCAGGTCAAGGAGCACAATTTTCAGGGATGGGTAAAGATTTATATGAAAATTCAAAGACTGCCTACGAACTTTTTAATAATGCTAACGAAATTTTAGGTTTTAAAATAAGTGATGTGATGTTTAACGGATCCGCTGAAGACTTAAAACAAACCTCAGTCACTCAACCAGCTATTTTTTTACACTCTGTAATATTGGCAATGAGTAAAGAGAATGAAATTTCACCTGCAATGGTTGCTGGCCACTCATTAGGTGAATTCTCAGGTCTTGTTATAAATAAATCTATTTCATTTGAAGACGGACTGAATTTAGTTTCAATAAGGGCAAATGCTATGCAAAAAGCTTGTGAAAATAATCCTGGAACCATGGCTGCTATTTTAGGTTTAGAGGATAAACTTATTGAAAATGTATGTAATGAAGTTAAGGGCACTGTGGTGCCTGCAAATTATAATTGTCCAAGCCAATTGGTTATTTCAGGTGAATTAAAAGCTATAGAATTAGCATGTGAAAAATTAAAGGACTTAGGGGCTAGACGTGCTATAGTTCTGCCTGTTGGAGGTGCATTTCATTCCCCTTTAATGCAGGAAGCAAAAATAGAACTTGAAAATGCAATAAATAAAACTATTTTTTCTAATCCAATATGCCCAATATATCAAAATGTTAGTGGTCTTCCCTACTCGTCAGAAATTGAGATAAAAGAAAATTTAATATCTCAGCTAACTAGTCCAGTCAAGTGGACCCAGTCAATAACCCACATGGTTGAAAATGGAGCCAAAGAGTTTGTCGAGGTTGGGCCTGGTCGTGTGCTACAAGGATTGGTAAGAAAAATTAATGTTGATATAAATTCAAGTTCATTAAATTTGGAAAATGTTGAATAAAAGAGATCGTAATTTATTAATTACAACAATAGTTTTTTTAAGTATTATACTTGATCAGATTTCAAAAATTTGGGTTAGGAATAATTTTGAGAGTTATATTGAAAATAGTATAATTGGTGATGTATTTACGTTAATAAAGGTTGAAAATACAGGTGCATTTTTAGGTATGGGAAGCGAACTCACAGAAACACTTAGAATTTTATTACTAATTGTTTTGCCCATAATATTTTTAATTGGAATATCTATTTATACTTACTTTGACAAGGCTCTTGATAAAATATCCATAATTGGATTTTCATTAATAATCGGAGGTGGTATAGCTAATATTTTTGACAGAATTATTTATGGTTCAGTAACTGATTTCCTTTATTTGGATTTTTGGGGTATATTTCAGACTGGTATATTTAATATTGCTGATTTATCCGTCACAACGGGCATGATTTTAATTTTAATTTCTAGCTTTAAAAAAAGTTCCTGATTTTAAAAATTACCCTTTTTTTTATAATAATATTGATATAGGACTAATCAAAAGAATATTAATTTTTGGTTACTTTTGCTTAAAACTGGCAATATTAATTCTCTAATAATTAAAATATTTGAACTTGGTCTGGGAATCTGCGCTCCTTTTTCAAAAAAAATTGAAAAAGGTGTCATCGGCAGAAAGAATAGTTTTAAAAAACTAAAATTATCGTTTAAAAAAGGAGATAATATTATACATATTCACTGCGCATCTCACGGGGAATATTTAATGTCCAAAAAATTAATAACCAATCTCAAGGATAAGTTTAAAGATTATAAATTTCTTTTATCATTTATTTCACCTTCAGGATATGAAAATACTAATGAAGATTTGTTTGATTGTGTTATTTATCTACCTCTTGAATCAAATAAAAATTGTGTTGAATTTTATAAAATAATATCACCAAAGGCTACATTTTTTATTAAAAATGAAATATGGCCAAATTTTATTAAACACGCAAAAATGAGTGGCTCAAAAGTTTACTCAGTTGGTGGTAATTTCACAGCAAACTACTTAAAAAAAATATTTAGAATAAATTCAGCAATAAAGAGATTTGATTCAATGTTTGTTTTAAATGAAAGGTCAAAAAATATAGTTGATGGCATTGGGAATCAAAATGTATTTGTTGTTGGTGATTTAAGATATGACATTACTATACCCAAATTAAAAAATAAAACTAAAAAGGTAATAGAAAGTTTTATTGATAACAATAATTGTGTTGTTTTTGGGAGTACATGGAAGGAAGACGAAAATATAATTATTAAATACATTAATAATCAAAAAGGAAATATTAAATATATTATTGCTCCACATGAGATAGATAAAAATTCTCATAGAATTAAAAAGCACTTAGGAGCTAAATCAATTTTATTTTCAGAAATTAACCCGAACACAAAATTGGAAGATTTTTCATGTTTAATAATTGATAATATTGGAATGCTTTCATCATTGTACTCATACAGCACAGTTGCCTATGTTGGTGGAGGAATGGGGAAAAAAGGACTACACAATACATTAGAACCAGCTTACTTTTCCAAACCTATAATTATTGGAAAAAATTACAAGGGGTTTGATGAAGCAGAAAAAATGATTAAGAACGGTAATTTGATTAGTATTTCAAATTATAACGATTTCGAAAAAACACTTGAATCGATTATTAATAATAAAACTATTATTAAAGAAATGTCAAAAAAATGCAACGAGTTTTTTGACAAAAATAAAGGTGGAGTTAAATTAATTTTAAAAAATCTAAATTAATCTTTATTGAGTCAATAAATAGCGTAAGAATTTAATTTCCGGTTTTTATTTTATTGATAAATTTATTGATAGAATTTATTCCACTATTTTGGATGTATTTTATGAAAGCGCTACCCACAATACAACCCTGTGAATATTTACTAGCAATTATAAAATTTTCATTATTTGAGATACCAAAACCAATAATTTTTGGAGTTGATAATTTCATTTTTTGTAATCTTTTAAAATAATTAATACTTTTTTCATCAAAATAATTTGTAGATCCTGTTATACTAGATGAGCTTACAACATAAATAAATCCATTACTATTTTTATCAATATATTCTATTCGTTTTTGACTAGTTTGAGGAGTTATTAAAAACATATTATATAGTTCATATTTTTTAAATATTCTTTTGTAATCTGAAAGATAAATGTTTATTGGAAGATCTGGAATTATGAGACCATCGATTCCAACTTCACTACATTTTTTACAAAAATCTTCAACGCCAAATCGAAAAATAGGATTAAAATAGCCCATAATTATTAAAGGGATATTCACATGATTTCTTATCATTTTGAGTTGTTCAAACAGTATTTTTGTAGACATGCCATTATCCAAGGCAATTTTTGAACTCATTTGTATGGTTTGTCCGTCAGCTAATGGATCACTAAATGGTAAACCAATTTCAATCATATCAGCACCAGCAGATTCAAGACTTTTTATAATTTCAGTTGTACTGTTTAATTCAGGGAATCCAGCAGTGAAATAGATAGATAAAATATTATCTCTTTCTTTAAGGGTCTTATCAATTCTATTCATTGTATATTAAAGTAATTAATATAATTCTCAAGATCTTTATCACCTCTTCCCGAAAGGTTTAAAACAATTACATCATGTGAATTAAATTTTTTATGTTTAAATACAGCTAAAGCATGTGATGTTTCGATGGCAGGAATAATTCCTTCAATTTGTGATAATTGTAATCCGGCTGACATCGCTTCGTCATCGTCAATTGAAATAAATTCTCCCCTTCCTGTGGTAAATAAATTTGCATGCATAGGTCCAATTCCAGGATAATCTAATCCAGCTGAAATTGAATAGGGTTCAGTAATTTGACCATCATTGGTTTGCATAAGTAAAGTCTTGCTTCCATGAATAATTCCAGTTTTACCCAATTTTGTAGTTGCAGCTGATTTTCCAGAATTTACTCCTTTTCCAGATGCTTCAACACAAATAATTTTCACTCTTTCATCATCCAAATAATCATAAAAGGTTCCAGCTGCATTACTGCCTCCGCCAACACAGGCAATTACATAATCTGGATAATTTCTTCCTTCAACAACGAGTAGTTGTTCTTTAATTTCATTTGAAATAATAGACTGAAATCTAGCTACCATATCAGGAAAAGGATGGGGTCCAACAACGCTTCCAACAATATAATGAGTATCAATTGGATTGTTAATCCAATCTCTCATAGCTTCATTTGTTGCATCTTTTAAAGTTGAACTTCCTGACGTTACAGCAATAACGTCGGCTCCTAACATTTTCATTCTTGCAACATTGGGAGCTTGTCTTTTAACGTCAGTAGCACCCATATATATAATACATTTTAAACCCATTAAAGCACAAACTGTAGCTGTAGCAACTCCATGCTGTCCTGCTCCAGTTTCAGCAATAATTCGGGATTTTTTTAATCTTTTTGCAAGAATTATTTGTCCTATTGTGTTATTAATTTTATGTGCTCCTGTATGATTTAAATCTTCTCTTTTTAAATATATTTTAGCTGAATATTTTTCTGATAAATTTTTTGAAAAATATAATGGAGATGGTCTGCCAACGTAATCTTTAAGTAATTGATTAAATTCTTTCTGAAAGCTATCATCACTAATTATTTTAATATAATTTTCTTTAAGCTCATCAATATTGTGCAAGAGCATTTCTGGAATATATGCACCTCCAAACTCTCCATAATATCCTTTAGCATTTACATTATAACTCATTTTTAAAATTTTTAATTAATTGATAATCTTTTTTTGCGTAGTCAATTTCAAAATGACTATTGATATCAACTCCAAAACAGTTTTTTGAAATTTTAGAATTAAAAAATTCTTTTAATTCGTTTATATTATGTAAACCAATACCCCCACTTAAGAAATATGGTTTATTAAATTTATAATTAGTTAAAATTGCCCAATCAAAACAGATACCATTACCTCCCGGTAATTTTCCTTTAGTATCAAAAAGAAAATAATCACATGATATGTAATTTTCAATTAAATTAAAATTGAAATTTTTATCAATTGAAAATGCCTTTATTATTTTAACATCTCGAATTTTTGATATAAAATCAGGTGTCTCATTTCCATGTAGTTGTACCAAATCTAGATTATGTTTTTTTACAATTAGATTTAAGTATTCAATTTCAGGATTTACAAAAACACCAACTTTCTTTATATTTTTTTTAATCCTTGGTACTGGCTCATTATCGAAAAATCTTTTTGAATTCTTATAAAATATAAAGCCGATATAATCAGGGTTTAATTTTGAAATTAAACTGATATTATCTTTATATTTCATGCCACAAATCTTTAATTTCATACTTCGATTTTTTTTATAAACTCGCTTGCAGTAAACCCAGGATTTATTGTTTTCATAAAATATTCTCCTATTAAAAAACCTTTAAATCCATATTCCCTTAAATCTTTTACAACATTATAATTATAAATCCCACTTTCTGAAATCTTTAAAAAATCAGCAGGTATTTTTTTTGAAATATTTTTTGAAATATTAATATCTGTTTTAAATATTTTTAGATCTCTATTATTAACTCCAATCAAATCTATGTGTGGATTTAATACCTTGTCCAATTCATTTTCATTATGGACCTCAGCTAATACTTCTAAGTTCAATTCTTTGGCTAGCTTAGATAGCTTAAAAACTTCTTGTTTGGTTAAAACTGAAGCGATTAATAAAATTACATCAGCACCAAAGGATTTTGATTCTATAATTTGAAATTCATCTAAAATAAATTCTTTTCTTAAAATTGGACCTTCAAAAATTTCTCTAGTGATTTTTAAATCATCATTTGTTCCACCAAAGAAATCTAAGTCTGTTAGTACCGATATTCCACAAACTCCAGCATCCTGATATCCTCGAATGACATCTTGTATTTTTAGATTATTGTTAATGATATCTTTTGATGGAGATTTTCTTTTATGCTCAGCGATTATTCCAGAATTACTTGATATTAATTTACTTTTTAGTGAAATAGTTTCTCTTTCAAAAAGTGAAGAAGACTCTAATTGACTAATAGAATAATTTAGTTTGAGATAATCAATCTCATTTTTTTTATGACGAATTATTTTATTTAGAATATTCATTGACTTAATTCAATTAATGTATTAAATGATTTAAGAGCTTTTTTATTTAGTAATGAGTCTTTTGCTATTTCAAAAGCATCAGATATTCCAATTTCTTTGACCGTAGATATTGCCAAAGCAGAATTTGCAAGAACCACATCAGTTTGTTCTTTTGTAGCTCTCAAATTTAGAACATCATGAAAAATTGATGCAGCCTCTTTAATAGTATTGCCCCCAAAAATTTTTTCTGATGAAATTATTTCAGAATTAAAATCTTTTGGTTTTATCAAAAACTCATTATTGTTTAAAACAACTTTTGAATCTCCTGTAAGTGAAATTTCATCATGTCCATCTAAAGAATGAACAATTGAATATTTAAATCCTTTAGTTGTTTCAAAAACAGACTTATAAAGTCTAAGAATATCCAGCCCATATACACCAACAAGTTGATTGTTTGGGCGACAAGGATTTACTAAAGGCCCCAAAATATTGAAAAATGTTTTCATTCCTAATGCCTTTCTCACAGGTGCAACGTTTTTCATAGCAGGATGAAATAATGGAGCATGTAAAATACATATATTAGCCTTATTTAAACAGGTTTTTAAAAAGTCTTCTTTATTTGTAAATTTTACCCCAAAAAATTCTAATACGTTTGATGAACCGCATGCTGAGGAGACAGAATAATTACCATGTTTTGCAACATGAATTCCAGCACCAGCGGTAACAAAAGATGCCAAAGTTGAAATGTTAAATGTGTTTTTATTATCACCACCAGTACCACATAAATCAATTGTTTGAAAATCGCTAAAGTCCAATTTTATACATAATTCAAGTAATGCATCTCGAAATCCAATAAGCTCATTAGTTGATGTTCCTCTTAACATAAAGACTGTCAAAAAAGAAGCAACCTGTTCATGATTATATATTCCATTTGAAATGTCGATAAGAATTTCTTTAGATTCTTTTTTATCTAAATTTTCATGATTTATTAATCTTGTTAAAATTTCTTTCATTTTAATTATTTATCCAGTTTTCTATAATTTTTTTTCCATACGGAGTTAAAATAGATTCGGGGTGAAACTGAACCCCTCTAACATCATATTTTGAGTGTCTTATTGACATAATTTGATTATTATCATCAACAGATGTTATTTCTAGATTTTCAGAAATTTTATCAACCACCCATGAGTGGTATCTGGCTGCATGAAAATTATTTTTGATTCCATGAAAAATTGATTCGTCATCTACACATAAATTTATATTGGTAGAAATTCCATGAAAAACTTCATCTAAATTTTTCAGAGATCCTCCATAAACTTCTGCGATTGCTTGTTGGCCGAGACATATTCCAAGAATACTTTTTGTTGGACCATATTTGTAAATTACTTTTTTTAATAAACCTGCCTCATCTGGGATCCCAGGGCCAGGTGATAATAAAATTTTATCAAATTTTGAAATATCATCTAAATCAAACTTATCATTTCTAATAACGGTAACATCATGATTCATTTCCTTAATTAGGTGTACCAAATTATAAGTAAAACTATCGTAATTGTCTATTACTAAAACTTTATTCATTTTATAATTTATTTGCCATTTTAATTGACTTTGTTAATGCATTTAATTTATTATAAACCTCTTGTAATTCATTATTTTCATCAGACTTATCTACGATACCTGCACCTGCTTGCCAATACAAAAAGTTATTTTTACTTAAGAAAGTTCTTATCATTATTGCATGATTAAAATCTCCATTAAAACCTAATATACCAATTGCACCTCCATAATAACACCTGTTGGTTTTTTCGTACTTTTCAATTAGCGTCATAGCCATGTGTTTTGGTGCTCCGGAAAGAGTTCCAGCAGGAAAAGTATCAGCAATTATTTTTAAATTTTTATCATTATTTTCTAGCTTGCCGGTTACTTTACTCACTAAATGAATAACATGAGAGAAATATTGAACTTCTTTGAATTTTTCAACTTTAACAAACTCACAATTTCTACTTAAATCGTTTCTGGCCAGATCAACTAGCATTACATGCTCACTTCCTTCTTTTGGATCATTTAACAATTTTTCAGCAAGTAGTTTATCCTCTGTTTCATTTCCAGTTCTTTTAAATGTTCCGGCAATAGGGTGAATTTCAGCTTGCTTTTCCTTGATTACCAATTGGGCCTCGGGAGAACTACCAAAAATTTTATAATCTCCATAATCAAAATAAAAAAGGTATGGTGAAGGGTTTATACTTCTTAATGCTCTGTATACATTGAAATCATCTCCTGAAAATTTTTGAGAAAATCGCCTTGATAAAACTAGCTGAAAAACATCTCCCCTTTTACAATGATTCTTAGCAAAATTGACTTGTTTTACAAATTCTTTATCAGTTAGATTTGAGTTTATCTCATCAATGGAACTAAATTTATAATTACTTGAGGTTAATATTTTAATAAGTTGATATATTTTATCAATATTATTTTCTTCATTTAAAGAATGACAAAAAATATATGCCTCGTTCTTGAAGTGGTTAATTGCAATAATGTTTTTGTAGATGCCATAGTACATTTCTGGAATTTTTATAGAATTATCTTTCATACTAATTTCTACATCCTCAAAATATTTTACTGCGTCATAAGAAGTATATCCAAAAAGGCCATTATTAATAAATGGTAGATCAGATAATTCAACATCAAACCGATTGATAAAATTTTGTAGTTCGTGAATTAAATTAGCTTTAGAAGAAGAAATCTCATAGTTTGAATTATCTGGGAATTTAGTTGAAAGAATATTTTCAAAAACTTCAAAAGATGCAATTTGATTAAAACATATATATGAAAAGCTATTATTGTTAGAATTGTAATCACTACTTTCCAACAGTAAGCTATTTGGGTATTTATCTCTTATTCTTAGGTAAACACTAACAGGGGTAATAGTATCTACTAAAAATTTCTTTTTGTATGTATTTAATTTAAATTTTTTCATTTTTACTTTTAATGGGGGCTTTAACACCCCCTTTAAAAAAACAAACTAAAACTAATCATGAATAAAAAAAAAAGCTTATCGTGATGATAAGCTTTTTCTCAAATTAAAATATAGCGACTACCTCACGAAATGAATATTTCATGTATCCACCACCACATATTTAATTGCAATTTTTTCATTACTGTAAATATACTAATCTATTATTTTAAATGAAAAAATTTTAATCTATTTTTTTTGATTGAATAACGAATTAAATAGTCGACATTTGCACGATTAATTAAGTTAATGACGGACTTTAAAGAATTAGGTGTAAATAATGAATTGTGTAAAGCAATTGAAGAACTTGGGTTTAAAAAGCCAACAGAAGTTCAGAAAGAATCAATTCCGTTTTTACTCACAGAGAATGAAGATCTGATTGCGCTTGCTCAAACAGGTACAGGGAAAACAGCTGCTTTTGGGTTACCCGCCATTCAACAAGTTGATGTTGAAAATAAAAATGTTCAAGTAATTATATTATGTCCAACTCGTGAATTATGTATTCAGATTTGTAAAGATTTAGAATCCTATTCAAAATATGTTAAAGGGGTTAAGCTTATATCAGTTTACGGAGGTACAAATATTGAAACACAAATTAAATCATTAAAAAAAGGAGTTCAAATTGTAGTTGGAACGCCAGGAAGAACTAAAGATTTGTTAAAAAGGAAAAATTTAAAACTTGAAATAGTTAATAAGGTAATTCTTGATGAGGCAGATGAAATGCTCAGTATGGGGTTTAAGGATGATTTAGATTTTATTTTGGATAAAACCTCATCAAATAGACAAACAATGTTGTTTTCAGCAACAATTTCTAAAGAAGTTAAAAGTATCTCAAAAAAATATATGAGAGATGCTAAAGAAATAACCGTTTCTAAAGTAAATTCAACCGCAAAAAATATTGAGCATCATATTTACAATGTAAGTTCAAGAAATAAATATGAAGCATTAAAAAGAATAGCTGATTTTAATCCAAATATTTACGGAATCATTTTCTGTAGAACAAAAAGGCATACCAAAGACATAGCCAATAAGTTCATGGCTGAAGGCTATAATGCTGATGCAATTCACGGAGACCTTTCTCAGAATCAAAGAGATGAAGTAATGCAAAGGTTTAGAAATAAGTCTTTACAGATACTAATTGCAACTGATGTTGCTGCAAGAGGTTTAGATGTTGATGATATCACACATGTAATTAATTATTCTCTTCCAGACGATCCAGAGGTTTATGTTCATAGAAGTGGAAGAACAGCTAGAGCTGGAAAAAGCGGAATTTCAATTGCTATTTCTAATGATAGTGAGAGAAGAAAAATAAAATCTATCGAGAAAAAAGGGGCTATAAAATTCATTCCTAAAGAGGTCCCAACTGGCAACGAAATATGCTCAAATCAGTTGTATAAGCTAATAGATAAAATTGAAAATATTGATGTTGATGAAAAACAAATTGGACCTTTCTTAGATAATATATACAAAAAACTCGAGTGGCTAAGTAGAGAAGAATTAATAAAAAGATTTGTATCTGCTGAATTTAATAGATTTTTAAAATATTATAAAGAATCAAATAAGCTTATTTCTAAAAGATCAAAAGATAAAAGAAACTCTAAAAGGGGTGATAGGAATCGAAAATCATTAACAGGTTTCTCTATTAATATTGGAAGAAAACACAGGGCAACTCCATTAGATATTATCTCAATCGTAAATAGAGCTTTGAAATCTAACAGTATTGAAATTGGAAAAATTGAATTAAGCAGGAATCAAACGTTTTTTGAAATTGATCAAGATCATAAAGAAGATTTTATAAAAAATATTAAAAAAATTGATTTTAAAGGAAATGATTTATTTTTAGTAGAGTCATCTGAATTTGAACAAAAACCATCGATGAGAAGAAAAGACAGAAGAAATTCTAATAAAAAATATCATTCCAGCAAATCATCAAGAAAAAGAAAAAAATATAGATTTAGATAGCTATAAGTAACTAAGCCATTTTTTTTGTTTGTTATTTATCTTGTATTCTCCAAATTTTTTACACATTGGATACATAAATGCAACAAAACACACCCACAATAATAACATTGTAAGTGTATTAAACCCAAACCCTTCTAGATTAGATGGCAACATCCATATTGGCTGTTTTAATATCATTAACTCCCATCCAAAACCTGTTAATTCAACTGCAATCAATGCAAAAAAATGTATAAAATAAACATGTAAAATATAAAAGAAAAAAGGGACCTTGCCAAACACTATAAAAATATTTGAAAAAGTTGTTTTCTTGTATAATTCAAAAACCGCTAATAATAAAAACATTGGGCCTAATGTCATTAACAAATAAGAGAGAGAGGGTGGGTATTTTTGTGGATCCATAAATGAATAAACCGTTTGAGAAAATAAATCATAATTTATCCAAGTTTTTGAATTTCCATATGAATTTAAAAACCTAACAGCAAAAAAAGCAATTATTGAAATAATCCCAACTCTTTTCAAAATTTTAATCCTCAAATCTTGAGGAAAACCTTTTTGATAAAATTGACCAAAAAAATAACCTAAAGACATTACTCCGATCCACGGAATTATAGGGTATGCTAAAACAAGAGTTTTTGATTCAGAATAAGTAAAGAAATCTAACTTATGAATTACAGCCCAAATAAAATTTCCGGAAATATCGAAAAGATCTAATAAATTATGTCCAAAAATTATAAATAGACTAAAAATCAAAATTTGCTTGGATGAAAGCCATATTATGCCTGAAAGTAAAATCATACATATCCCTAACATCCAAATTACCTGCAAGACAATAAAATTAAATTCAAAATCAAATCTCCATCCAAAATTCATAATGGCAATCTCAACAAAAACTAGCCAAATACCTCTTGATAAAAGAAATTTAGATAAATATTTTTTATCATACTTATTACCAACAATGTAAGCTGAAATTCCTGCAAGAAAGGCGAAGACAGGTGCACAATAGTGAGTTATCCATCGGATAAAAAATGTAGCATTGTTTGTTAGTTCAGGGTCTGTTGGATTAAAAAAGAAAGCTTCGTAATGGAAATAGTCTCTAAAATGGTCTAAAGACATTAGTACTATTATCAGTCCCTTTAATATATCTAAGGAATTAATTCTTTTCATAAATTTAATGATTTTATAAATTTAATGAATAAATCACATAGAAATTAATTTATAAATATAAAAATATCAATATTTATTAAATTTTATTACATTTTTGACAAAAAAAACGGAAGATTTCTTAATGAATTCTTCCGTTTTGTACTGAAGGCGGGACTTGAACCCGCACGGATATTACTATCCATTGGATTTTAAGTCCAACGTGTCTACCAATTCCACCACTTCAGCTAATTTTTTAGTGGAGCGAAAGACGGGATTTGAACCCGCGACCCTCACCTTGGCAAGGTGATGCTCTACCCCTGAGCTACTTTCGCATTATTTAATGAACATGTGATTAATCTGCGGATGCAAATTTAAAATAATTTTTGTAAAATAAAATTTATTTTAGACTTTACATATTATCAATACTAATGTATTTAACCCTACAAATTAATATTTATTTTTAACCATTTTTAATCTTCCTTTTTATTTCATTAAGTTTTAAAAGAGCTTCAATAGGGGTTAATTCATCAACAACTAGATTGTCCAATTCTTTTTTTAGTTCTTTAAGCAAGGGATCATTGATTTCAAAAAATTGTAATTGTGGTGATATTGTATTAATTGATAATTCTTTTGATGATCGAGTGTGTTCAAGCTGTTTTAACATGTCATTTGCTTTATCTAAAACATCTTTAGGCATGCCAGCCATTTTTGCAACATGGATTCCAAAACTGTGCTCACTACTTCCGGGTATTAATTTCCTCAAAAACAAAATTTGATTATTTTCTTCTTTTATCGATACATTAAAATTTTTAATTCTCTCAAATGAATGGGCCATCTGGTTTAATTCATGATAATGAGTTGCAAACAAAGTTTTTGGTTTAGACTTGTGATGGTGTAAGTATTCAGAAATTGACCAAGCAATCGAAATGCCATCATAAGTACTTGTACCTCTACCAATTTCATCAAGTAAAATTAAACTTCTTTCTGAAATATTATTTAAAATTAATGCAGTCTCATTCATCTCTACCATAAATGTTGATTCGCCCATACTTATATTATCAGATGCTCCAACACGGGTAAATATTTTATCGATTATGCCCATCTTTAATTTTTCAGCTGGAACAAAACAACCAATCTGTGCAAGCAAGCAAATTATTGCAGTTTGTCTTAGAATAGCTGATTTACCAGACATATTGGGTCCAGTAATCATAATAATTTGTTGCTTTTCTTTATTTAGCGATATACTATTAGGAATGAAAGGCTTATTAATTGGTAATTGAGATTCTATAACAGGATGTTTTCCGTTTATGATCTCGATTTCAAAAGAATCGTTAATTTCGGGTCTTACATAATTTTTTGATATTGAGAGGTTTGAAAATGAAGCAAGGCAATCAAGCCGCGCAATCAGTACAGAGTTGTTTTGAATTTCTCTGATAAATAATTGACAAGAATCTAACAATTCATCAAAAAATTTAATTTCTAATTCCATAATTCTTTCCTCAGCTCCTAAAATTTTGGACTCATATTCCTTTAATTCCTCTGTTATATATCTTTCTGCATTAACAAGAGTTTGCTTTCTAATCCAACTTTCAGGAACCTTTTCTTTGTGAGTATTTCTAACTTCTATATAGTATCCAAATACATTATTTGAAGAAATTTTTAATGATGGAATATTAGTTATTTCTGATTGCTGCTTAAGCATATCATCTAAATAATCTTTATTGTTCTTGGACAGACTCCGAAGCACTTTTAATTCGTTAGAAAATTCAGATGAAATCGAATTTCCCTTATTGATATTGACAGGGGGATTTCCTGAAAGCGTTTTGTCGATTATTTTTATAAAATCTTCACAAGAAGTATATGAATTAATCAATTTATTTAAGTCTTTGCAGCTAGTTTTTTTTAATTTATTTTTTAAAGGTTTAATAGTTTTTAAGGACTCTTTCAGATTATGTAATTCTCTTGGAGTGATTTTTTTAGTGGCTATTTTCGATACTAATCTTTCCATATCACTTAAAGAAGAAAGTAATTCACAAACAAAATTTCTATGCTCATCATCCGATATAAAGTGATCAACAATATTATGTCTTTGAAAAATCAAATCCTTGTCCGTGGAAGGTAGAGCTAACCATCTTTTTAATAATCTTCCTCCCATAGGGGAAATTGTATTATCAATTACATCAATTAAGCATTTTCCTTCAAAATTATTTGGATGAAATATTTCTAGATTTCTAACTGTAAATCTATCAAGCCAAACATGACCATCAATAGGAATTCTGTTAATTTTTGTTATATGACTTAATCGGTGATGTTGAGTTTCACTTAAATAGTGTAAAATACCTGCAGTAGATATAACACCTTCTTTTAAATCTTTTATGCCAAAACCTTTAATTGAATTAGTTTTAAATTGCTTTTGAATAAGCTCATTGGCGAAGTCTGAGTTATAAACCCATTCATCTAGAAAAAATAAATTATAAGACTCACCAAATTTTTCATTAAAAATTTTCTTTTGCTGCTTGGCAATTAATATTTCACTTGGATTAAAGTTTGCTAATAATTTAGCAATGTATTCTGAATCACCCTGTGAGAGCAAAAACTCTCCGGTGGAAATGTCTAAAAAAGAAATTCCAATATTATTACTTATAAAAATAGATGCTAAAAAATTGTTTTTCTTTGGATATAGCACACCATCAACAGAGGCTAATCCTGGAGTTACAAGTTCAGTTACTCCTCTTTTTACGATTTTTTTTGTTTTTTTTGGATCTTCTAATTGATCACAAATTGCAACACGTAAACCTGCCTTTACCAGTTTTGGCAAATATAAATTTAGAGAATGATGAGGGAATCCAGCAAGCTCAGTTTCACTTTGACTCCCTGCTCCTCTTTTTGTTAAAATAATATCTAAGATTTTAGATGCTTGAATAGCATCCTCTCCAAAAGTTTCATAAAAATCTCCAACTCTAAAAAGTAGTAAAGCATCAGGATACTTTGCTTTGATAGCATTATACTGCTGCATTAAAGGAGTAAT
>CACLPI010000010.1 GCA_902608795.1 uncultured Bacteroidota bacterium | reverse complement strand
TGTGTATAATTTAGTAGATGTAAGAACTCCGGAGGAGTTTGAGTCCGGATATATTCAAAATGCTAAAAATTATGATTTCAAATCTGATTTTTTTGAAAATGATATTCTTAATCTAGATATAAATTCAAATATAATAATTTACTGTAGAACTCAAAATAGAAGTATGAAAGCTGCGGAATTTTTAAAGAGTAAAGGTTATAAAAATCTTAATGTTATAGAGGGAGGAATTACTTCGTGGGTCAAAAATGGTAATACTTTAAACTATAATATTCCAGATTAATTTATCCAAAGTGGACTTGGGTATGTTCTGTTATTTGTGTAATGTAATAATTTTTCTGTACTCTTGTTTTTATCTTCTATATAGGTTATTCCAAACCATTTTGAATCAGAGTCTACAATATCAATTTCAATAATATTTTTTGAAACTAATTCCTGAGCTGCAAAGGGTAGGTAAATTTCACTTTTTTGAATATCATCTAGTTTTATCATTTCTTTAACTATATATTTCTCAAGGTGATCAAAAATGGTAATTCTACACAACCAAAAATTCATTGAAACAAAATCATTTTCATTTAAAACTTCACTACTATCATTGTCCACTATTGTATCATTATTTTTTTCAATTTTTAAATATTCATGAATTGAGCTAAGTTTTTTGTTTGCTACTTTACATAAACCTCTTGAGACCGACCCATAATCAGAAAGTGTATCTTTGAGCTTGTATACTACCAAACCATAGTTGTCTTTGTTTTTTGTTTTATTAAAAAAAATAGCAGCATTTTTGAACGAGTTCACTCCATAATAGTCATCAGCATTTATTATAGCAAAATCACCATTTATATGATTTTTTGCACACCAAACTGCATGTGCAGTTCCCCATGGTTTTATTCGACGTTTATCAGAGACAATATTTCTGGGTAAGTTTTCAATTTCCTGAGCTACTACAACTATTTCAATTGATTTATTAATTTTTTTCCTCAGGTAATTATAAAGAAAGTCTTTATTTTCTTTTTTTGTAATCAATACTATTTTTTTAAAACCGTTATTGATAGCATCATATATGCTGTATTCCATCAAAAATTCACCCCTAGGGCCCAACTTGTCAAATTGTTTGAGTTTTCCGTATCTACTGCCACTTCCTGCGGCCATTATTAATAGTATCATGTAAAGATATTTAATAAAAAAACCCTCACAGAGGAGGGTTTTTATATAATATTAAAATCGTTTTACTTTCCTTTTAGGAATGGAAGACCAGTTTTAGTATTTTCCACAACTGATTTACCAGCTGGTAGATCACATGCGTTAGATTTTGCTTCTTTTGCAAAATAATAAATAGTTTGATTTCTTCCTCCTTTTAATACTACATCTTTTGAATGTAGGAAGTAAGTTTTACCTTTACTGTTTTGGTGTGAATAACCCATCTTTTAAAGTTTTAAAATTATTAATAAAATAAATATAGTGTTTTTTTTTCAAAAAAAGAAGATTTTAACCATATAAATCTAAAATATAGATACTTTACAAAATTAAAATATGTTTTTTTCTTTATCTGTTGGAACTTTTTAAACTAATTTTTGAATTCTCACTCGCTAGATTATAAAAATTATTTACTCGATTGATTACATTATCAGAAATATCTTTCCAGAATATATTTATATCCCCAAAATGATAATTTTTAATTAGCTTTAAATAAATATTCCCCTTTATACCTTTTGGCACTGATGACCAAACTATACCTTCTTTAATTTCTATAAAAACGGATTTATTATATATGTTGGAATCATAAAAAAATAAACCTTTATGGTCTTCAATTTTCCCAAATTTTGACTCATCCCAGCTTATTGGATTCGTAACAAATTGTCTTTTTTTCCAGGCATAGAAAGCCGGATGTTTATTTTTTCTTGGTTTTCTATTTTTTCTGAATGTATTCCAAGATAAGTAACCTTTTACCCCTTCGGGTGTTTTTAGTGGATATATTGTATTAAACTCATCATCATTGATATGTGATCCAGGTAAATATGCAGCAACAAGTTGATTTTGAAGTTCTTTTCCATCAAAAAATTCCTTTAATAGTGATATGCAGTGGTATGCACCTTGACTATGTCCAACAATTATTATAGGTCTACCTTCGTTAAAATTTTTTAAATAGAATTGAAATGCTTTTTTGATATCATCGTATGCTACAACCCCAGCATCCATTCCACCGCTAGACTTATGGGGCTCAAAAAATGATCTATAATGAACTTGCCTGTAGTATGGGCTATATATTTTACCTGCACTTGCCCATGCTGATGCTTGAAATCTAATAGCGACATTTCTCACTGTAAGATTATGAGAACTATCATTAACACTTGCATTCCATGAATCATTATTTTTATTGGTCAATAGTGTTGGATATATGTAAAACACATCAGCTTTTAGGTTTTCTTTGGGAGAATTGTAAAATTTGTCAATAATTGAATCTAACTTTTTTGGATGCGCTGCCCAACTATTTAAATCACTATAATCAGGTGTTTTTGGAACATCAGAAAGCAAAAACTCTTTGCTACTATATTTTGTTTTACATCCAAAAAAACATACAACGGAAATAAAAATTAAAAATTTTGGCAGTTTCATTTGATATTTAGTCTAGTTTGTTACTATATCAGTATATTTATACATATGTTGACAATAATTATACCAATTGAGATTTAAATTATTTCTAATATTAGTATCAATTTTTAGTTTTACGTACTCTCAGACTGTAAGAATCAATGAAGTTGCTGCGTCGAATTCTATATTTTTTGATGAGGATGGTGATACGCCAGATTGGATTGAGTTATATAATTACGGCTCTAATCAAGTATCACTTTATAATTGGCAATTAACAGATTCTGTAGACGATGATACACCCTGGCTTTTTCCAAATATTTCAATTGACTCTGACGAGTATTTGCTTGTATGGGCATCCGATAAAAATAGATCTGATTTATACTATGCAAGAACACTGATTAATCAAGGAGATATATTTCGTTATGTGATACCCGATGAAAATACCGAATTAAATTGGATGAATCCTGAATTTGAGGATAGTGCATGGAATATTGGAGCTTCTGGCTTTGGATACGATGATTCAGATGACAATACAATTGTGCCTGCGGGTACAATTTCTGTTTATTTGAGAAAATCTTTTAGTATCAATGATATTAATGAAATCACTAATTTAATTTTAGATATTGATTATGACGATGGATTTGTAGCCTATATTAATGGTGTTGAAGTAGCAAGAGCTAATATTAATGGCACTCCACCAGCGTATAACACAACCACTGAAATTGATCACGAGGCTCAGATTTATTCGGGTGGTGTTCCTGACAGATTTTCTGTTGAGAATCCTCAGGATCTGCTTATAAACGGAAATAATACTCTAGCTATTCAGATTCACAACATTTCAGACACCTCATCTGACATGACAATTATCCCATTTCTTTCAGCAATTTATAATTCGGAATCTAATGAAGGAATTGAGCCCCCTGATATTCTTGAATTATGGGAAGAGTCTTTTCTTCACACTGATTTTAAACTTTCATCCTCCGGCGAGGATATTTATTTATATGATTCATCTGGAAATATTGTTGATTCGATAAGCTTTGAAGGCTTACCGTCAAATATTTCTTATGGTATTTCTTCTTTGAGTGACGATTATGTTATTTTCCAAGATCCGACTCCAGGTTATCAAAATAATACGCCAGAATCATCAGGGATATTATCTGATCCTTTAATTTTTTCTCATGATGGAGGAAATCTTCAAAACCCGATAAACCTTGAAATTACAGGGAATGGAATTGAGGATGAAATAAGGTATACTATTGATTTTACCGAACCAAATGAAAATTCAACACTTTATTCAGGTCCAATTTCAATAAATGAAAATACGATAATCAGGGCCAAAGCCTTTAAAGATGATTATATTTCATTGTATTCAAATACAAGAAATTATTTTTTTAATGCTGAGAGTGAACTTCCAATTATCCATTTAGTAACGGACGATTATAATTTATTTGATTATGATTATGGTATTTATGCATATGGGCCACCTGACTATGGAGGCTATCCATATTTTGGGGCAAATTTTTGGGAAGATTGGGAAAGACCTATACATATTTCATATTACGTAAATAACAATTTAGAATTTTCTGCAAATGCTGGAATAAAAATTTTTGGCGCATACAGTAGGGGATGGGATCAAAAGTCACTTTCTATTTTTGCCAGAAATTCATATGGAGTTGGAAAATTTGATTATCAATTTTTTGACACGCTTAATTATGATTCCTTTGAATCACTGGTTCTAAGAAACTCGGGAAATGACTGGATGAGAACTAATATGAGAGATGCTGCCATAACTAGTTTAATGGAAGGCTCTAATATTGATTTTCAAAGTTATAAAACCGTTTCATCTTTTATTAATAATCAATACTGGGGATTATATAACCTAAGGGAAAAAGTAAGTGAAAATATGCTTGCCTCAAAGCATGAAGTAAATCCTAATGATATTGATATGCTTGGTATCACTACCGAAGGACTTACTGTGATTGATGGAGATGGTGATGAATATATGCAATTAAGGCAATATATTGAGCAAAATGATTTGTCAAATTCAGAAAATTATAACTATGTAATAAATCAAATTGACATAGATAATTATATTGAATATCATATTGCTCAAATTTATATGGATAACCGTGATTATCCTGGAAACAATGTAAAATTTTGGAAACATCCAGAAGGAAAATGGCGTTGGATACTATATGATACTGATTTTGGATTCGCAGGCCAGTGGTGGTCTGAATGGGATCAGAATTATGCGTATTTCTTTGACACCTTGGATTTTGTTTTGTCAGGTAATCAAACTACATGGGCGAATTCTCCATGGGCAACACTATTTATAAGAAAACTTATGCAAAATAATGTATTCAGAAATAAATTTATCAATCGTTATGCAGATGAAATGAATTCAAGGTATTTGGCTGAAAATGTTACTTCACATTTTCTTGATATTTATGAAAACATGTATAATGAAATGTCTGATCACATAGAGAGATGGATAGAAAGTGAACCTTGGGTTTCAGAAAATACTGTATATAATTATTTAGAAAACATGAATAATTTTGCAATTTACAGACAGCCTGAGGCAAAATTTCATATTCTCCAACAATTTGATTTACAAAATTATCATACAATAACCCTAATTAACGAAACACCTGAAATGGGCTACATCAAGCTAAATAATAATTTAGAAATTAATCAAGCTCAATGGAATGGTGATTATTTTGAGGATATTCCAATAACATTGAAAGCCATTGCCAATTCGGGTTTTGAATTCTCACATTGGAGTGGAGATATTAATTCCTCAGATGAAGAAATTCTAGTAAACATAACATCTATGTCTAATATACAAGCAAACTTTATAAGTAGCTCATTCCTCAACTTAGTTATTAATGAAATTAATTATAATTCATCTGATGAATTTGATTCGGGAGATTGGATAGAAATATATAACCCAAATCAAGAAAATATTGATCTTTCAGGTTGGGTATTAAAAGATGACAACGACTCAAACGAATTTATTTTTCCACAAAATACTTATATAGATGCTTATGATTACTTGGTTATTGTTAGAAATTCAGAAAATTTTGCTGAATCATATCCTGGAATAGATTATTTGGGTGAACTTGATTTTGGACTGTCATCATCCTCAGACGCTGTAAGACTATTTGATTCAAACTATGTTTTACAAGATGAAGTTTATTATGATTCAGTTTCTCCATGGCCAGTTTTAGCCAATGGCCAAGGTTACACATTAGAGTTAATTGAACCTAATCTTGATAATAGTCTACCTCACAATTGGAGTAATATAAATTACAATGGAAGTCCTGATGCTGTAAATTCTGCAACAGCATCTTTAAATGATGATGAATTTGTATTTTTCAAAGTTTATCCAAACCCATTTATTAACAATTTAAATATTTTATTTAAACAAGATAATGAAGGTCACGCTAGTTTAAATATTTACGATCTCAAAGGTTCTCTTTTGAAAGTTATTCATGATGGATTTATAAGTGGAGGTATTCAGCAGTTTAGACTTGAATTAGGTGATTTAACACCTGGTGTTTACTTTGTAAAAATCACAACCTCATCAGGTTCAAATAAGACGAAAAAAATCATAAAATTTTAACGATTTTTTTTGTAATTAGGTTTAGGTATTTTCGAATAATTCACCTGTAACAAATGAGGCCTTTCATCTCTTACCTTTAATATCAATTCCCCGAAAAGAGTATTTGCCCAAGCAAACCATGATCTGAAATAATTGTCGGGATTATTCTTGTCAAATGCCTCATGCATAAAACCCGTATCAGCATGCGTATTCACCAACATCTTAATACATTTTACAATTTCCTTATCTGAATTACTTGTCATGGCTCTTAATATAATACCCATTGGCCATATTTTATCTTTTCCGGTGTGTGGACTGGCCTGTCCCTCGGCAGAATTTCCTATTATAAAGTATGGGTTATTTTCACTAAGTAAGAATTTCCTAGTATTAAGGTAAATCTCATTATTTTTAAATTTTGAATCAAGATATGGAAGTGACATTAATGAAGGAACATTAGCGTCATCCATGTAAAGATGGTTGCCATAACCATCAATTTCATAAGAAAATATTTTACCATAATCAAGATGTCTTTTAATAGCGTATTTGTTAATTGCATCATCAATTTCATTTGCAATTTTAATACACTTATCAGAGTAATTCATGTCTATTTTTTTTTCTAAAAATATTTCTGAAAGTTGAGTCATTGAAATTGAAGCAAAAATATTTGAAGGAATTAAAAAAGGATACATAGTTGCATCATCAGATGGTCTAAACATTGAAAAAATTAATCCATTGGGTTTTGCTGGTCTTCCGGTTCCTGAGAAAACTGGAGCATCAACCATTGCTGTACCTTTTCTGATAAATGTGTAAGGAGAACTCAAATCTTTTCTTTGCTCGGTTAAAAACGTATCAACAATTAATTTAGAAGATTCAATCCAAGTTTTATCAAAAATACTATCATCACCGGTTAGTTTGTAATAATTATAACTTAACCTAATCACATAGCATAATGAATCAACTTCCCATTTTTGCTCATGTATACCAGGAATAGGAGCAGGAATATCTTTATTATGATCTGATACTCTACTTAAATCTTTATAAAAAGAATTAGCATAAGGATCCCTCAATACACATTTTGCTTGCCTGTTGATTAACCCTTTTATTAAATTTTTTATTTTTTCATCACTATTAACAAGTTTTAGATAAGGCCAGACTTGTGCTGTAGAGTCTCTAAGCCACATAGCATTAATATCACCTGTAATTATAAATGTATCAGGTTTTCCATCAATTAATTCATAATCTACAGTTGTATCCAATGTATTAGGAAAGCAATTTTCAAATATCCAATACAATTGCGGGTCTTTAATTTCTGACTTTACACTTTTGATAATTTGCTCAACAGAGTCGCTTGAAAATGTCCTTTTTGAAATTTCTGGACGATTTGAATTATATTTCATGGTTTTTGCCATGTTTTTTCCCAATATTGGGTAAGCTCCGAGTAATCCAGCTCCAGCTAGGCTGGTATTTAGAACAAATTTTCTTCTATTCATCATCAAAATTTAATAATTTATATTTGTATACAACAAAATTAAAAAAATGAATAATATAGCATTACTAATTTTAAGAATTGTTTTTGCATGGTCAATGCTTTATGGTCATGGATTAAGTAAGCTAAATAAACTTATTCAAGGTGATTTTAGTTTTTCAAACCCTATTGGTATAGGGGAGGGTCCAACTTTATTTCTTGCTGTTTTTTCTGAATTTTTAGCTCCGATATTTATTATTATTGGATATAAAACCAAGTTTTTTAGCTTTTTTCCAGCAGCAACAATGTTCGTTGCAATTTTTATTGTTCATTTGGGTGACCCTTTTAGTCGAATTGAAAAAGCATTACTTTTTTTAGTAGTTTTTCTAGTCTTAATGGTGACTGGTCCTGGAAAATATTCAATTGATAAAAAATTCTCTTGATAATAACTAGTAAGTAAAATAATTTATAGTTAATCTTAACTAATATCAATTGATTGAGGTTAAATAAAATTATATTTTCTTTATTGATAAGACATAAATTAGTTTTATTTTTGTAATCAAATTAATAGTAAATGGATTGCAGAAATTTCACAACATTTTTTATGTTTTTATTTTTGTCTTTTTCCTATTCTCAGTCAATTCTTGTTAGTGGATTAGTTGTAGACGATGGAGGTAATCCCCTTCCCGGGGTAACAGTTTTAATCGAGGGAACAAACAATGGTACTACCACGACTTTTGAAGGAACCTATGCCATAAAAGCTGAAAACATTCGTCAAAATATTCAATTCTCTTATATTGGATTTGAAACTCAGTCAATCTTGATTGACAATCAGAGTAAAATTGATATTATTTTAGTTGAAAGCCCTGAGTCGCTCGAAGAGGTACAGGTTGTAGCTTTTCAAAAACAGAAAAAAAATAGTGTAATTGGGTCTATTAATACAATTAATCCCTCAGAATTAAAAATTCCAACATCAAACATTACAAATGCTATGGCTGGAAAATTAGCAGGATTAATTTCATACCAAAGATCTGGTGAGCCCGGTGCAGATAATGCTGAATTTTTTATTAGAGGTGTAACAAGTTTTGGATACGCAAATAACCCTCTGATTTTAATCGATGGTTTAGAAGTTACAACAAATGACCTGGCAAGAATTGAACCAGACAACATTGCTAGCTTTTCCATAATGAAAGATGCTACCGCAACATCCCTTTATGGTGCTCGTGGTGCAAACGGAGTAATATTGGTTACAACTAAGGAAGGTAAAAAAGGTAAGGCAAAAGTTTCTTTCAGATATGAAAATTCGATATCAGCCCCTTCTCAAACAAATGAATTTTTATCTGGAGTTGATTATATGAACCTATATAACCGAGCTACTAGAACAAGGGATCCTTCAGCACCATTAACTTACAGTATATCAAAAATATACGGAACTCTAAATGGGGGAGATCCCAATATTTTCCCAAATGTTAATTGGTATAATGAACTTTTTAAAGATTATACACTTAACAGAAAGGCTAACTTAAATGTAAATGGCGGTGGTGATATAGCTCAATACTACCTTTCGGTTTCTCACAATAATGATACAGGATTACTAAATGTAGATCCACTTAATAACTTTAATAACAATATTGATATCAAAAGATCCAATTTAAGGGCAAATATTAATATTAACCTTACAAATACTACAAAGATTGCTGTTAAATTTTATTCTTTATTTGAAAGATATAACGGACCGTCTATTTCAGCTAATGATATATTTCGTTCTGTTATGCAGGCAAATCCCGCAAATTTTCCAAAGTTTTTTACTTATGAAGATAATTTAGGATATAACCATACTTTGTTTGGTAATAAAGGAAATGGAGGTTTTCCAAATCCATACGCTGATATGGTCAAGGGTTATAAGGACAGATTTACAAATACTATTCTTTCACAAGTACAAATTGAGCAAGATCTTAATTTCATTACTGAAGGACTAAGATTTCGCGGAATGGCATCTGTTCGCACTTTCACAATGAATGAAAATTCTAGAGAATATACCCCATTTTATTATGGTATGGCAGAAGTTGAAACTGAACAGGGAATTTTAAATTATTTATATAGAATCCAAGAAGGTACCGAATTTTTAAATAATCCAAGTGTTGATAACTTGGGCACAAGTAGATTTTATTATGAGTTTGTTACCGAATATAATAGAAAATTTAAAGAACTTCATGATGTTGGTGGTTTACTTGTATTTAATTTCAGTGAATCCTTGAACACTATTGGTGGTGCTTCTGCATTTGCTACCTTACCATCAAGAAATCTGGGTCTTTCTGGTAGATTGTCGTACAACTATGATTCTAGATACTTTACAGAGCTCAATTTTGGATATAATGGTTCTGAAAAGTTTGCTAAAAACAATAGATTTGGATTTTTCCCATCAATTGGATTAGGATGGATTGTTTCAAATGAAAAATGGTTTAATGAAAATATGCCTGACGTGAGTATGTTTAAATTAAAACTCACTCACGGTCTTGTTGGTAATGACGGAATTTCAAGTGCTGATGATAGATTTTTCTATTTGTCAGAGGTAAATTTGCAAAGCGATAGTTATGGATTTACTTGGGGATCTGATTTTAACAATTATTACCAAGGATATGTTATTGACAGGTATTCAAATCAAAATGTAACATGGGAAGTTGCCGAAAAAACAAATTATGGATTAGAGCTTGGGTTATTTAATTCTTTGAACCTTCAGCTTGATTATTTCACAGAGCATCGATCGAAAATTTACATGTCAAGAGATTATATTCCCTCAACCATGGGACTAACAACAACAATTAGCAGTAATCTTGGGGAGGTTGATTCAAAAGGGGTTGATTTATCAATTGACTATAATAAAGCCTTTGACTCGGGGTTAATCATCTCTGGAAGAGGTAACTTTACATACTCAACAAACGAAGTTCTAATCAATGGAGAACCTGACTACACTTATGATTATTTGAGTAGGATTGGTTACCCTGTTAATCAAGCGTGGGGATTAATTGCTGAGAGACTTTTTATAGATCAGGCGGATATTGATAATTCTCCTGAGCAATTCAATGGTTTTTCATCTTCATCAAATTCTTACATGCCTGGAGATATAAAATATACCGATATTAATAATGATGGGGTTGTTAATGAATTAGATAGAGTTCCGATCGGAAAACCTACTGTTCCAGAAATTGTCTATGGATTTGGGATATCTGCTTCTTACAATGGTTATGATTTTTCTGTATTTATGCAGGGTGTAGCTAGGACATCATTTTTTATTAATCCAAACGATATATCACCATTTGTAAATGAAAGAAATGCTTTGAATGTTATAGCTAATAATCACTGGTCAATAAATAACCCAAATCCAAATGCATTTTGGCCAAGACTATCAACCTATTCAATTGCAAATAATGAACAGCAATCAACATGGTGGCAGAGAGATGGTGATTTTATTAGATTGAAAAATATTGAAATCGGATATACATTTCCTGAAAGTGAGGTAGGTTTATTTTCAGGTTTGAGTACTAGAGTATACTTTACCGGGTTAAACCTTCTAACATTTTCAAAATTTGATTTATGGGATACCGAAATGGGGGGTAATGGACTTGGATACCCTCCACAAAAGGTTTATAATATTGGACTTCAAGTTAATTTTTAAAGAGAATTATGAATAAGAGAATTTTAATTATATGTTTATTGTTTGGAATGTTTAGCTGTGATGAATACTTAGATATTGTTCCTGATCAAACACAACAAATTGATTTACTCTTTGAAAGAGAAGAAGTTGCATACACGGCTCTTGCAACATGTTATGCTTATTTGCCAAAAAATGATGGTGTATATACATCATTCATGATGATGAGTGATGAAGTTACAACACCAATTTCAAAAGAAACTGATGGTATAAGAATTATGAAAGGTCAACAATCTGCGTCAAATCCAAAATTTGGATTATGGTCTGGTTGGAGTGATCAGGGATCGTTGTGGGAAGGTATTAGACATTGTAATGTGTTAATCGAAAATATTTACAACGTAATTGATATGACAGAGGATGAAATGAATGTATGGGCTGCAGAGGCTAAATTTTTAAAAGCATATTATCATTTCTTACTATTCACTTATTATGGTCCTATTCCAATTGTAGACGAAAATTTGCCAATTTCGGCAAGCGATGACGAAGTTAGAGTAAAAAGAAGAACTGTTGATGAAGTGATAAATTATATCAGTGGCACTATTGATGAAGCAATTATTCATTTACCCCCAAGAGTTTTAAGTTCAAATGATCTGGGCAGAATAGATCAGGTTATTGCCAAGTCAATAAAATCAAGAGTATTAACTTATGCTGCAAGCCCTTTATTTAATGGCAATAACGAATTGTATTCGGGTTTTGTGAATGATGAAGGTATTCACTTCTTTAATCAGTCTTATGACCAAAATAAGTGGGATATTGCAAGGTTGGCAAGCCTTGATGCTATTAATACTGCTCTTGAGAACGGAGTTAGCTTATATGATTTTAATTCAACCCCTCCAAACTTTGAAGATGATTACCAAGATGAATTATTTATTCAGACATTATATGATTTAAAATACTCTGTTGTCGATAAATGGAATTCAGAATTAATTTGGGGTAATTCTAATCCTGTACGTAATAACGATTGGTGGCAAATGCAGGCTGCGTGTATGATGAAAGACCCAAATGCATCCTCTGTAGAAGCTGCATGGCAATGGATTGCTCCAACATTAAGAATGGCTGAATTATTCTATACCCAAAATGGACTTCCAATTGATGAGGATTTATCTTACGAGTATCAGGACAGATATTCTGTTACTCCGGTTACCGCATCACAAAATTTACAAGCACAATATGGCTCTTTTACAGCAAAATTGAATCTTGACAGAGAACCAAGATTTTATTCAACATTAGGATTTGACAGAGGATATAATAGAACATGGGGAAATTTATGGCAATTAAGAATGAAGAAAGGAGAAACTCATGGTAGAATCGCCAATTCTGATGACTATTTGATAAGTGGTTACGCTTTAAAAAAATTAGTTCATCCTGATTCTGAAGGTGACAGTTATTCAAAAATAGTTACCTATGCTTGGCCAATAATTAGACTTTCAGAACTTTATCTTAATTATGCTGAGGCTGTAAACGAATATAGTGGTCCCAGCTCAGACGCATATAATGCTTTGAATGTTGTTAGACAAAGGGCTGGTATACAAAGTATTGAAAGTGCGTGGGGTGATGCCTCTATCTCTGTTAATTTGAATAAGCATACAACTCAAGAAGGTTTAAGGGAAATTATAAGACAAGAAAGACTAATTGAACTTTCATTTGAAGGAAATAGATATAATGATCTCAGAAGGTGGAAATTAGCAGAAGCTTATTTTAACTTACCTGTTTATGGGTGGTCAGTAAATGAAACTACTATTTCAAATTATTATAATATAACGCAAGTTGGTGTTAGGTCATTTAACTCACCAAGAGATTACTTTCATCCAATTAGTATTAACGAAATAACAATTAATCCAAACCTAATTCAAAACCCTGGTTGGTAGCATTTATAATATGAAAACAAATAAAATTTTATATATTCTCATAATCCCATTTATCTTATTATATGGCTGTAATAATGATGAAAGTCAAGATTCCAATCCGCCTGGTGTTTTGACTATTCAAAGTATTTCCCCAACCAACGGAGGTGGAATAATTTCATACATACTTCCTGAAGATTCAGATATTTTATTTGTCAGAGCTGAATACACAAATTCTCTTGGAGTTGATGTATACCGTGTTTCCAGCTCTCATAATGATTCGATTGAAATCGATGGATTAAATCAAAATACACCTGTTCAGGTAAGATTATTTGTTGTGGATCAGAGCGAAAATATGTCAGAGCCTGTTGAAATAGAATTTACTCCTTTACCTTCATTTATTTTTTTAGTTCAACAAAGTATTTCTATTTCTCCAGATTTGGGTGGTGTGAAATTAGAATGGGAAAATATAGCTGAAAAAACAGTATATGTTCATTTACATATAGTTAACGGAGATAGTGAAGATGTTAGGATATTATCTTCTAATAATGTTAATGAAAGCATTTTTGTCAGGGGGCTTGAATCTATTGAAATGACTTTTTTGACTAAAGTTGAAGATTTTGATGGTAATATTACCGAATTAGAAGAAAAAGGAACTTTAACTCCCCTATTTGAAGAAATGATCGACAAGTCTACATGGACACTCATGAGCCAATTATCTGTTAATGGAAATGCATGGGAAGGGCAAACCACAGCTTTTTGGGATGATATTGTTGATACAGCAGAGACAAACTCTGATAATAGCTATTTTATAATTTGGAGAGATCAAAATGGTGGTACTCTAAATTGGCCATTGGATATAGTAATAAACTTAAATAAAAATGTATTAATTCACAGATTTAAAGTATGGCAAAGAGCATTTTGGTACAATGGTCCTACTGGAATTCCATATTACTATCAAGAGGAAAATATGAGATCTTTTAATTTATATGCAAGTAATAATGCAGTAGACTGGATTCTTCTGGGTGAGTTTGATATTGGTGATCCTAGTGATGAAAACGGAAATATTCCACAAGATTATATCGATGCCGCAGCTAACGGACATGATTTTGATTTAGATGCAGTTTCAGAACCATTTAGGTATTTAAAGTTCTCAATAACTTCAAACTTTGGTAGTGACACTTACGTTCATGGTTCTGAAATTAGTTTGTGGGGACTAGATAACATCAATTAATAAATGATTAGATTTTTCTTTTTTGTTTTTTTCTCTTTATTACCCACTATCTGCGTTTTATCACAGAATTTAAAAACTCAAGGTTCCAACCTAAAAGATGATAACAGCAGTAATGTAATATTAAAAGGCATAAATTTAGGAGGCTGGATGTTACAGGAGCCATATATGCTACAGTTTACTGGCGCTGCTGATTCTCAACATGAGTTTAAAGATAAACTTGTTCAGTTCATTGGTCATGATAATACTGAAATATTTTATAATTCATGGTATGAAAATTTTATAAGTCAAGCAGATATTGATTCACTAGCAAGTTATGGATTTAATAGTATAAGATTACCCTTACATTATAATTTATTCACTGTTCCAATACAAGACGAGCCTGTTCCGGGAGATAATACGTGGCTAGATAAAGGTTTCATAATGGTTGACAATTTACTAAACTGGTGCGAGTCTAATAATATGTATTTAATTTTAGACTTACATGCTGCTCCTGGTGGACAGGGTTATGGATCTGATATAAATGATTACAATCCTAATTTACCGTCTTTATGGGAAAGTGAACTTAATAAAAATAAAACAATTGCATTGTGGGGTAAATTAGCTGAGAGATATAGCGATGAGCCATGGATTGGTGGTTACGATTTACTGAACGAAACACACTGGGAATTACAAACATTTGAATTAAGGAATTTGTATATAGAAATTACAAATGAGATTAGACAACACGACGAAAATCATGTAATTTTCGTTGAGGGTAATTGGTATGCAAATGACTTTAGTGGACTCACCCCTCCGTGGGATGATAATATGGCGTATAGTTTTCACAAATATTGGAGTTATAATGATTCATTAGACTGGGTAACATGGATAAGAAACCAATATAATGTGCCTCTTTGGATGGGAGAGGCTGGAGAAAATTCAAATCAATGGTTCACTGAGTCGATAAAAATGTTTGAAGATAATAATATTGGATGGGCTTTTTGGCCATGGAAAAAGGTTGAATCTATTTCAGCGGCTTATTCTGTTAATTCTAATAGCAATTATGAATCCTTAATTAATTATTTTAGGGGCGAAGCAAATCCCCCCTCATTACAAATTGCTATTGATGGTCTGATGCAATTAGCAGAAGATTCAAATATTTTAAATAGCAATTTTCAAAAAGATGTTGTTGACGCGATGATAAGACAACCAAATTCATCTGATTTAATTCCCTTTTCTGAGAATAATATTCCAGGTATTATCTATGCAAGTAATTACGATTTAGGAACACAAGGAGTTTCATATTTTGATAAAGATTATGCTGATTATCATGTTAGTACAAACGAATTTCAGCCATGGAATCAAGGCTGGCAGTATCGAAATGATGGGGTTGATATTCAAGACAATATGGATTCAGATGGAAATGGTTTCCATGTGGCATTTACCGATAGTGATGAGTGGTTGATTTACAGCGTTAATATTGAAAATACTGGATTTTACAACCTTATTACTAGATATTCAGGGGAAAATACCGGATCAATATCACTTAGAATAGATGAATATCCGGTAAATGAAAATATTACTTTGTATAATACTGGAAACTGGAACAATTTCATAAATAAGTTAACCCCTGACATCTACCTTGAAGAAGGAAGTCATAAATTAAAAGTTTATATGAACCAAGGGGGGTATAACTTAAGTCATTTTAATTTTTTAGAAAGTCAAGATATACCAGATTTCTCCATTAGTCATGCCTATACTATTGATAACTATAACATTGCTATTTTGTTAAATCAACCTGTTTTGTCAAGTCAAAATTTAACTAACACCTTTTTTGATCTTAAAATCGATAATGATTTTGTTGAAATTGAAAGTGTAAATATCGATGAATTAAATAATAGAGTTATAATGATCGAATCAACTCAACAATTTTCATTTTTGAGTGAAATAGCAGTTACTAACTACACTAACAATCAAATAATATCTTCATTTGATGAATATCTTCCTCAATTTTATGATTATCCTGTATTCAATAACCTGGAAGATAGGCATGTAATTCCAGGATTAATTCAGGTTGAAGATTATGAGTCTCAGGAAGGCTTTGAATTGGAGGAATGTTATGATACTGGCGGGGGTATTAATTTTGCTTATACAGACTCTGGAGATTATGCAAAGTATGAAGTTATTGTACAAGAATCTGGTCAATTTGAAATAAATTTCAGAGTTGCTTCTGAGTGGCAAGGTGGTGCAATTTCGTTAGAGTTAGATAATGGAATAACACAAAATTATTTAACAAATATTTCCATTCCTGTTACAGGTGGCTGGCAAAATTGGGAAACTATTTCAAATACTGAGTACATTCAAGAGGGTATTTACACACTTACAATGATAGTCGATCAACCTGGATTTAATATTAATTGGCTAGATTTTAATTATCTAGGTGGCTCAATGCATCAAGAAGATAATATTGCTACAAATTTTAAAATTTACCCTAACCCGACTTCGAATATTCTTAATTTTAATATTAATATAACTGATTATAAAATTGAGGTATATGATATTTTAGGTAAGAAAGTTTATGAGTCTTTCAATGAGACTGAAATAAATGTTAAAGATTTTCAAAATGGAATTTATATATTAAAATTAAGTTCAGACACATTAAATGATTCCAGATTATTCATAAAAAATTAATCAGATTCGATCATGTATTTCAGAATAATTTTTTCCCTTATATTATATTTTATTTTTTCAGAGATTAATTCACAAACTGTTTATGTTGAAGAAAGAAAGATTTATGTTAATAGTCAGGAATACCGAATAAATGGTATCTGCTATGCTAGAGGAGAAGGCAATGGTGAAAACTCAGGTTATTCATTTAACGACGATATTCCACTATTAGTTGAAGCAAATATTAACACGATAAGAACATATGCGGCAATTACGAATATTGCTGAACTTAACGCTTTTGCAAACGCTGGAATTAAAGTAATTATGATGTTAAATGAAAATAGTTACACTTGGTACGTTAATCAATTTAAAGATCACCCTGCAATACTTATGTGGGAATTTGGAAATGAGTTTAACTATCATCCAGAATGGTTTGGAAATAATATTCAAAATTGGTACAATATTTTAGAGGATAGAGCTTCTACGGTCAAAAGTTTAGACCCCAATCATCCAGTAAGCACTGGCCATGGGGAGGTGCCTAATGTTCAGGCATTGAACTCATGTCCAAGTATTGATGTATGGGGAATGAATGTTTACAGGTGGTTAAGTCCAGACTCAGCAATCAATGAATTGGCAGAATTGTCTGATAAGGCTATGTATATATCAGAAGTAGGTGCCGACAGCTTTAATTCTAATTCAAATGCTGAAAATCAAGTAGAACAAGCTCAGGCTATTGAAATTATATTAAATGCAATAATTGATAAATCAGATTTGTGTATTGGAACAACTTTATTTGAATTTTGTGATGAATGGTGGAAAGCTGGTAATCCAAACCAGCAAGATTCAGGTGGATTCCCTAATGCAATTCCTTATGATAATTTTGCAAATGAAGAATATTGGGGTATAGTTACAAGAGATAGGGTACCCAAGTTATCATATTATGTAGTACAGGAAATTTATGAAGCATCTAGTCTTTCAATACAAGAGAATCCATTTAATATAAGTATATACCCGAATCCTGTTTCAGTAGAAGTTTTAAATATTATAAATCCATCAAATGAGCCTTTAAGTATTTCTATTTATGATGTGAATGGGAGAAAGATTAATTCACAGCAAATTATTTTTGACTCAGTTGATATTTCTGATTTATCTACTGGTTTTTATTCACTAGTAATAAGAAGTGGAGAGAAAACTACAGTTAAAAAGATAGTAGTTAAATAAGTTTTTTTCTGATTTTATTCCAGTATTTAAAAAAGGATAAATATTCACCTTCAATCTTAAAAAGCCAGTCTCGTTGGTCTTCAAATCCCGAATAGTGTTTATTTAAAGGATGTTCTTTGAAAATGAGATTTGTTACATTATACTTTGAACATAATTCTTCAAAATTTCCATAAAATATCTGTATATTTTTAATATTTTTTGAAAGATTTAAAGAAAAATCTATGCATTTTTGAGAAATAGGATATTCATTAAGAACTTTAGGTTCAAAAATTAAAACTCTATTTGCCTCTTCATTTTTCCTCCAGTTAGGGTCAATATTATAGTAATTGTAGATTAAAGTTGGCAATGAATTATCAATTTTGATTTCTTTATTATTGAGAAGGTTTAAATTAAGCTCTAAATCACATTTCTCTTGAACTTCTTTAGGAATATTCATTGATGAAATAAACTCATAGCTATTATCAAGAAAGGTGTTTTTTTGATTACTATAAAAGAACTTATTAATATTATCCTGGTTTGCGTAATATTTTTTGCTGGAATTGGAACCTGCTACCCATTGCCAACTGAGTGAATTACTAGCCCAATCTCCGTCTAACAAGTGGTAATACATCCACCTGGCCGGTACTTTCCAATGACTTTTAGCAATATTTGTAGCAATAGATGCAACATACATGCGCATGTGATTATGCATATACCCATTTTCATATAGGTTACTTATTTCTGAATCAACAGAATTAATACCAGTTTGAGCTTCAACCAAAGATTTTGATATTTTAAAATCATTTACATCTTCTTGAGGTTTTTTTAGATCTTTATTAATTAAGATAGATTTATTTACCCATATTTGTTGCCAGAAATCTCTCCATGCTAATTCTTGAATAAACTTTTCAGATTTTTTTAAGTTAATTCCATTTTCAACCAATTTTTCATAAATAAACCTTGTTGATATCACACCTCTAGAAATGTATGGTGATAATTTTGTCACATCTCCATCCTTGTAGTTTCTTGTTCGAGCATATTTAATAGGGTCAATAGAATTAATTTTTTCTATAATAATGTCATATTTTGAATCAAATAATTGCACATTAATTTTAAAAACAATAACTATACCGCATAATTATTTATTAAATAAATTAATTAATATGAATAAAAGAATCCGTATAAAAAAATCATGGTTTTTATTATTACTGTTATTATCGTGTAGTGATTCAGTATCAGATCAATACTGCTGTTTTAACGATCCAGAATATCAATCTACTATTTATGAAGCACAAAATTCACTAAAGGATTTGGCTTCCTTCCCAATAGGTAATGTAGTTTCAGCCAACAAGATACAGTCAAACAACGAATTTATCTCTATTTTATTAAATGATTTTAACAGTATAACAGCAGAAAATGACATGAAAATGCGAAATATGTTTATAGGCCCTAATGAATATGACTTTACAGATGGTGACCTTATTGTTTCATTTGCTAAAGAAAATGGAATTAGGGTTTTTGGTCATGCATTAATATGGCATAGCTCTATCCCAGACTGGCTTCAAAATTTTAGTGGAACAGATCTAGAATTTGAAGAACAAGTTGAAAATTATATTAAAGCTACAGTACATCATTTTTCTGAACAAAAAATGATTATAGATGGGGAAGAGGTTTCGGTTGTCGCTGGTTGGGATGTAGTTAATGAGGCTTTTACATCTCAAGCTGAAAATGCTATTTTTAAACAGAGAATTGGTTCAGATTATCTTAAAAAATGTTTTTTATGGGCAAGAGAAGCAGACCCAGAAGTAAAATTATTTTATAATGATTATGGTTTAGAATCTAATACCAATAAGTTAAGTCTAGTATTAAACATGATAGATGAATTTAGAAATGATAATGTTCCGATTGATGGTATTGGACTTCAAATGCATATTGACCATATAAGTCCATTACTTTTACAAATTGATAATAATTTACAGGCAATTATAAATAAAGACATTTTAATTCATTTTTCCGAATTAGATATAACGGTGAATAGAAATAATGATATAACTGATTTAACTTATGAAAGAGCAGTAAGCCAAGAAAATAGATATAGAGATATTGTAAATCTATATTTAAATGTTCCACCTGTAAATAGGTTTGGTATCACTTTATGGGGTATGAGAGATATTGACAGTTGGCTCTTGAATCATCACAATAATCCATATGAATATCCCTTACTTTTCAACCCCGATTATGAAACCAAAATATCTCACAGAGGATTTGTAGAGGGATTGCAATAATTTATCTGATTATTTCGACCTTTCTAATATAAATATTATCTATTGGCCAATCTAAATTATCAGTTGGTGTGGCAGCTATTTTATCGACTGTTTCCATTCCACCGATAACTTTTCCAAAAACCGTATAATTACCATCTAAGTGATGAGCACCCTCTTTACTTTGAACTATAAAGAACTCAAACGGAGAGGCCATTTTATAAGGATTATCAACTAAACTACTAGGCATACTTATCATACCACGTTTATGAGTATAACCTTTGTTTAAGTCGTTGGGCAGTAAATATCTTCCAATTTTTTTTCTTTTGTTTGGTATTTTCCTGCTATCGCTATTTCCAGCTTGAACTACAAAATTATTAATAACTCTATAAAATTGCGTATCGTCAAAATAATTTTGTTTTGTAAGGAAAATAAAGTTAGATCTGTGAAATTTTGTATTGTAAAAAAGTTCTATATCAATATTCCCATAGTCAGTAAATATTCTAACCTTATTTTCTTTGTTATGTTTATCATATTCCAGCAAGAATTCCATTATATTCTTATCACTTAATCTAAATTCTGTATTGCTGTTTTCGTTATTTAATACTTCTTTAGTTTTATGAGTTTGGATTTCTTCTATTTGAACTTTTTTGTTGTCACAGCTAAAAATAGTTAACAATAAAATATAAAAAAACAACTTCTTGAATATCATTTATTAATTAGCTTTCATCAATTTTTTTACTACTTTTTTGTTTTTTAAAGAATCTATAATTTCCAGAAAATAGAATCCATTTGGCAAATTTTCTACATTAATTGTAGACTTATTTAAATAGCTTTCTATTAATACACCATTTAGATTGTAAATATTGGATTTGAATTCTTGATTTTCAAGTCCTTTGATATTGATTATTTCAGAAACAGGATTTGGATAAACAATTATGTTTAAGCTTGTTGGATCTCCAATGGAAAAAGATGAGTTCAAATCAAATTTGTAAATTTCCGAAACATATTGATTAAAGCTAGTACCGTTAATTAAATAAACCTCTCCTTCAATAACGAAGGAACTAGGTGCCCATCGAGAACTTCCTGGATGAGCTGGTAATTCTTCCCAGCCATTTAAGTTAGGGTCATATGCCCAAAATTCTCCGGTTTCCATTGAATTATGATCTTCTCCATCACCACTCAAAACATAACCAATACCATTGTATGAGAATTGAGTCCCAGCCACTCGTCCCTCGGCTGGTAAAGATGCAACCTCATCCCAGGTTTCGTTTAAAGTATCAAAGCGAAACCAATTGTTAAATATACCATTACCATGTCCAAAACCAGCGTAAACATAATTACCAATTCCAAACTGATAAGGATGGTGCCTTGGTTCTGAAGGTAAATTATCTTTCTGTGACCATGAGTTAGATGCAATATCATATACCCACCAATCATTCATATTTCCATCAATTCCATTACCCATTCCAACATATACTTTATTGTTATGAGCTATTAATGCAGGATGAGCTCTTGGATCACATGGACAAGATGCTAATTCTAACCAATTCATATTTGTTGAATCAAAAACCCATAGGTCATTTAAATATGTGTTTCCATCGTAGCCAAAACCAAAGTATGCTTTCCCATTCCATATATCACCAATCGCATATCCACGAGCAGAGCCTGGAAAAGGATCTAGCTCAATCCAATTATCAGCGATTGGATCATATTGGTAAAAATCATCGTGTACTCCTAAATTTGAACTGCCAGAAACAATGTAACCTAAATTTTCAAGACTAAATGCAAATGAATGATGAGTTTCATTAAAGGATTCAGGTAATGATTCTAATTGTATCCATTGCTGACCAAAGCTTAAATTAAAGCTTATTTGAAAACTAATAATTAGTATTATTGTTGTTGTTGTTGTTGTTGTTGTTGTTGTTGTATATCTCATATATGTTATGGTTAATATAAATTCCCAAAAATTAATTTAATTTTTGGGAATTTATTTGTGGAGTCGCCGAGAATCGAACTCGGGTCCAAACAAGAAATATAAGATATTTCTACATGCTTAGTTTTTATTTGATTTTCGATGATATACTGATAAAAAACAATCCATATATCACTTAGTTTCAGGTTTTCAAAAATATGTCGAAACCCCATATTTTCTATGTTAACATTTACGATGTTTCTTGCAGAACGCCGTCAACAAAGGCTTTCATGAAACATTTAGCTTTTCCACCTTGTGGAACTAGGCTAATCCTACTATAATTCAGATTATGCAGCTAAAGCGTATTTATTTTCGCCGTTTAAAGTTTAAAATAGATTTTTACGCGTGCTATTTTAATGCGCGACATGCTTAATGTTAAATTTAACTTGCTGTCAATACCAGTCGACCCCATGATTTCAATGAACAAAAAACGAAATGCAAATATATAAAAAACTTGTACATGGAATTTTAAGGGGTTATTTTTGACACATGAAAATTGGCATAATCAGGGAATATAAAAATCCCCCAGACAAAAGAGTAGTATTCTCACCCAAGAAATGTGCTGAGATAGTTAAAATTTTTCCACGGATAAAATTTAAGGTTGAAAGAAGTGATATTCGTTGTTTTTCAGATCATGAATATGAGAAGTATGGGATTGAATTGTCAGAAAACCTTTCAGATTGTGATGTGTTAATAGGTGTTAAAGAAGTGCCAATTGAAAAACTAATAGCTGATAAAAAATATTTCTTTTTTTCACATACAATAAAAAAACAGCCTTACAATAAGAAATTATTACAAGAAATTTTAAATAAAAATATTGATCTATTTGATCATGAAACCATTGTTGATAAGTCAAATAATAGATTAATTGGCTTTGGTTATTATGCTGGAGTTATCGGAGTTTATAACGGATTTAGAGCATATGGTCTTAAAAAAAGATTATTTGAAATGCCTAAGGCAATAGAGCTCAATGATCGTAACCATTTTAACGACTTATTAAAGAAACTAGAAATCCCAAATATTAAAATTTTACTTTCTGGAAAGGGTAGAGTAGGTAGGGGGGCAAAAGAGGTTTTAGATTTTTTGAGAATAAAGCAAGTTTCTGTAAAAGATTTTATAAAAATTAACTTTCATGAGCCGGTTTATACCAATGTAGATGTATTGGACTATAATTATTCAAATTCAATTGAAAATTCAATTTCAAATTTTTATAGTTACCCTGAAAAATTTGAATCAACCTTTTCTAAGTTTTTCCCTGTTACTGATATTTATTTTGCAGGACATTACCATAATCCTAATGCGCCAAAATTAATAACGAATAATAATTTGAAAAAAAAGAACTTTAATATTGATGTTATAGCAGATATCAGCTGTGACATAAATGGCCCTATTGCCTGTACAATTAGACCATCTACTATCGAAAATCCAATATATGGATTTCATAAAACAAAATTAGTTGAGTGTGATTTTCATAATCCCAATTCTATTGCTGTCATGGCTGTTGATAATTTACCCTGCGAGCTGCCAAGAGATTCTAGTGAAATATTTGGTGACATGTTTTTGAAATATGTTATTCCATCTTTTTTTAATGATGATAAGGATGATATTCTTAAAAACTCTCAAATTACCTCTAACGGACAATTAACTTTCAGATTTAAATATCTTTCAGATTACATATCAAAATAATTGCCCTTTTTATAAACAGAAAGTTAGCTTTGAGTTATTAATAGTCAGTAAATTATTAGTTAGAGCTTTTTATTAAAGCTTTTAATATCATCCTGGAAATTTTAGCAAGAAAAGGAAAGCCAACAAGATCATAATCATAATTATCATCATTGTAAATTTTATTAGTATTTACATCAATAGTTGCTGTTAGAATTATTGATATATCATCATTTATTATGTATGCTACATCTGTTAAATGACCATATGCTAAACCAACTTTATTATAAATTTTGAAGCTATTTGAAAACTCTAATTCTTTATCTCCGAAAATAAAAAACTTATTAAAGAAATATGGGTATGTTTTTTCATTATATCCAAAATCTTTAGCATATCCTGACATGTATTTCAATACAACGTCTTTTTGTAACTGGGTTAAATTAAACCTTTCAGATTTCTCAAATATGTCTGGAAAAAATAAAATCTTGATTATTTTGTGTAAATCATTGATTGAAATAAAATTTTTTTCAGAAAAATCCATCGGTTCTTTTATTAGAATTCCTTTTTGATTAATATAGCTAACCCCTTTTTTAACCCCTTTTAAATTTAATTTAGCTGGTGCTTTATTTTTATTTTGAAATGAAATTACGGAGTCATTTAGAAAAAAATCAACTCTTTTGCCATTTAAGTTTGACGAGTTTGTAGTTGAAAGTCTATGAAATATTCTAGATTCATTCATCCCCTTAGAGATAAATTTTTGATTAATATAATCTTGACCTAAAAACTCAAAAAGTCTATTACTGGCTTGATTATCACTAAGAAGAAATATTTTTTCTAACTCCCTTCTCATAGTGGTTTTTAAGGTGTCATCCTCTAGCATAAATTGTGTATCAATTGATAAATATTTATGTTCATTTAATTTTTCTAGAGCAAAAAGAGCGATGGGAAGTTTTACTGTACTTGCAGGATAGAAGTATTGATTTGCATCCACATTATATTCGTATTCATTGAATCCTTTGTTTTTGTCAATTACAGTTAGTTTAACCTGAGTCTTGTTATTCCTTAATATTTTTATTACATCAGAATTATTTTCGATAAACATTCTGGTGAATTCTAAATTTCCAGATGAGTAACAGCTTACAATTAGAAATAAAAGTATGTAAACTAACTTTTTCATTGATAATAAATTTATTAATAAATTATTTGATAAATAATTTTAATTTAACTCATCTAACATGCTATGTTTGTTAAATTTGTTTTTCAAATAAATTAATATGAATCTACACGAATATCAAGCAAAAGAGATTTTAGGTGGATTTGGTGTTAGAATCCAAAGAGGATATGTTGCTTCATCACCTGAAGAAGCTGTTGAAGAGGCAAAAAAATTGAATAATGAAACCGGTACTGATTTTTTTGTTATAAAGGCTCAAGTACATGCCGGAGGAAGAGGTAAGGGTGGTGGAGTTAAACTCGCAAAATCATTTGATGAAGTTTATTCTATTTCAGCCGATATAATAGGAATGAACCTGGTAACTCCACAAACCAGCAAGGAGGGTAAAAAAGTACACCAAGTTTTAATTGCCGAGGATGTCTATTACCCTGGAGCTTCGGAGGTTGAAGAATATTACATTTCGGTTTTATTGAACAGATCTAGTGCAAAAAATATGATAATGTATTCTACAGAAGGAGGTATGGATATTGAAACAGTCGCTGAAAAAACTCCCGAGCTAATTCATACCCTAGATATTTGTCCAGAAGATGGTTTAACCAATGAAAATGCTAATAAAATTGCTGATAATTTAAATTTAAGTGGGACTGCAAAACAGGAAATGATTTCTTTTGTCAAGGCATTATATGATGCTTATGATAAATCAGATTCTTCACTTTTTGAAATTAATCCTGTTATTAAAACAAGTGACGATAAAATACTTGCTGTAGATGCCAAGGTAACAATAGATGACAATGCATTATTTAGACATAAAGACTATCTAGAAATGAGAGATGTAAGGGAAGAAAATCCGATTGAAGTAGAAGCCAAAGAAGTTGGATTAAATTATGTTGACTTAGATGGAAATGTTGGATGTATGGTTAATGGTGCTGGATTAGCAATGGCTACCATGGATTTAATTAAGCAAGCAGGTGGTGAACCAGCTAATTTTTTAGATGTTGGTGGTACTGCAGACAGCGAAAGAGTTGAAACAGCCTTTAGAATCATAATTAAAGATCCTAATGTAAAAGCAATTCTTATTAATATTTTTGGAGGAATTGTGAGGTGTGACAGGGTAGCAAATGGTATCGTTGATGCATGTAAAAACATGAAAGATGAAATTTCAGTTCCAATAATAGTAAGGCTTGAGGGGACAAATTCTGAAATCGCCAAAGAAATCATTGACTCATCAGGCTTGAATTTTTACAGTGCTGTTGAATTTAAGGAGGCAGCTGATAAAGTCCAGAAAGTATTAGCTACTGCTTGACTTTAATTCCTTCATTTTTTTTATTTGATCTCTGTAAAGTGCAGCCGATTTAAAGTCTAGTTCTTTAGCAGATTTTTCCATTTCTTTTCTAAGCTCTCTGATTTTTTTATCAAATTCTTTCGCTTTGGTTGGAATATTAAAATCAATAATGTTTTCACTTATTTCATTGATATTATTTTTTAATAATCTTTTAGCTAATGGGTTTTCAGTGCTCTTGACAATTGGTCTAGGTGTTATACTATTTTTTTTATTGTATTCAATTTGTTTGGATCTTCTGTAGTTAGTTTCGTCAATTGTTTTCTTTATGCTATTTGTTATTTTATCAGCATATAAAATAGCCACTCCGTTGACATGTCTAGCTGCCCTTCCTATAGTTTGGGTTAATGATCTATGAGATCTAAGAAAACCTTCCTTATCAGCATCCAATACAGCTACTAGTGAAACCTCAGGTAAATCTAGCCCTTCTCTTAACAAATTGACTCCTATCAGTACATCAAACTCATCCTCTCTTAATCCTTGCATTATTTCTACTCTCTCAATGGTATCCACATCTGAGTGTATATACTTTGATCTAATTTCTATTTTAGTTAAAAAACTTGTAAGTTCTTCAGCCATTTTTTTAGTTAGTGTCGTAACCAATATTTTTTCCTTTTTTTCAATTCTTATTTGAATTTCATCAATCAAATCATCAATTTGATGTTTTGTGGGTTTAATTTGAATTTTGGGATCCAATAAACCGGTTGGTCTGATTATCTGCTCAGTAATTACTCCCTCACACATCTCTAATTCATAGTCTGCAGGCGTGGCACTTACATATATTATTTCATTTTGAAGTGATTCAAATTCTTCAAATTTTAATGGTCTGTTATCCATCGCCGCGGGTAATCTAAAACCATATTCAACAAGATTTTCTTTTCTACTCCGATCACCTCCATACATAGCTCTAACTTGCGGGATTGTAACGTGGCTTTCATCAATAATTGTTAGATAATCATCAGGAAAATAATCTAAAAGACAAAAGGGTCGAGTTCCAGGTTTTCTGCCATCAAAATAACGGGAATAGTTTTCAATCCCAGAGCAGTATCCCAATTCTTTGATCATTTCCATATCAAATTCTGTTCTTTCCTTGATTCTATTGGCTTCCAAAGTGTTACCTATTTCATTAAAGTAATCATACTGTTTGACCAGGTCATCTTGAATTAATTTTATTACATCATGAATTTTATTTGGAGATGTAACAAAAATGTTTGCAGGATAAATCGTAATGGATTTCTGTTTTGATATTATTTTATTAGTTACGGGATCAAATTTCTCAATTTCTTCAATCTCGTCCCCAAAAAAATGAATTTTGTATGCATGATCAGTATGAGCAGGGAATATATCAATGGTGTCTCCGATAATTCTAAATTTGCCCTGTCTAAATTCATCAGCCAGAGATCTAGAATATAGACTTTGAACAAACCTATTTAGAAGATTAGTTCTGGAATAGTTTTTATCTAAACTAATTTGTATAGTATTATCTTTAAATTCTTGAGGATTCCCCATACCATATATACATGAAACTGAGGCAACAATAAGTATGTCTTTTCTTCCTGAAAGAAGAGCAGAAGTTGAACTTAATCTTAACTTTTCAATTTCTTCATTTATTGACAAATCTTTTTCAATATAAACACCTGTAGTAGGAATATATGCTTCAGGTTGATAATAGTCATAATATGAAACAAAATACTCAACAAGATTATCTGGGAAAAAACCTTTGAACTCAGAGTAAAGTTGTGCTGCCAGCGTTTTATTGTGAGCTAGGACAAGTGTAGGTTTATTTAGTGTACTTATAACATTTGCCACAGTAAAGGTTTTTCCCGAACCAGTTACACCTAATAAAGTTTGATGTTTATCCTTGTTTTTAATTCCATTAATAAGCGATTGAATTGCAGATGGCTGATCGCCAGTGGGAATAAAGTCAGTAATTAGATTAAACTTCATTAGATTGAATTAATGCAAATATTCATCCTCGTCCAGATTTTCTTTCTCTATATACTTATTTGTAAATTTTTTATCAGGTGCTTTTTCAGGAACATTTCCAACAGAAAATATTATTCTTGGATAAAGAATATTATTGATTTCTTTAGCCTCTTCAATGAGTTCTACATAGAACGTCCACATATTCATAAAATCATAGATATACAGAAGTTTTGTGTTTTGGTTGTTAAGAATATTAGCTATTAAAATTGAATCCATTGAATCTGTTGATTCGTCAAAATTCATTAAACTTATTTCATTTATTTGATTCCACTCTTCGTCAACAGTGTAAAATGATGCCATTTGATCAGCACTAAAATTAAATGACAGCAAAATAAGTTCATGCAAATCAGTTAGATTTGAATTTTTGTCTATTTCAACATCCCTAAGAATATCTTCATTTGTGTCATTGTCAAGAATTACCCTAAGTCTATAAATCATCTGCTTTTAATTTATTTTCCATTAAAAAATTTTGAAGTAATATATAAAATTGAAGTCCAAAAATTATACTAGCAAATACTAAATGTGCAGTTTGAGTTCCAAAAGGAAAATCAAAATAAAACATTGAAGCCCCCGTAAATATTTCAAATACTAGAAGCAGCATTACATAATTTATATACTTGTTACCAAGTTGTAATTTTTTATTTATTAAAAATAAAGCCATGTTTACGGAAATAACTATTATTGAAAATGTTCTATGATATTCATAAAAAAAGGGAATATCATTAAGCCACATAGATTTATCATATGCAAATAATTTAGCTTGTTCATCCACTATTTGTCTCACCTGAGTACCTAAAACAATTTGGATTAAAGTAAGGAGCAATCCAAATAGTATTAAATATTTAAATGTCTTATTTGTTTTAATAAAACTTTTGCTTCCAGAGTAGACCAGATAGATAAGTAGCGCAACAATAAATAACGCCATTAACATGTGAAGAGTGATTTTATATGATGCTAAATTTGAATCAACAACTGTTTTTCCAAGCCATGCCTGAAAACCCATTGCAACTAATGTGATTATTGCAATCAATGTTAAATGTCTGAACTTTTTAAAATAAATAATTGAAATAATAGTAAAAATAAGTATTGGAATACCTGAAATTGCTCCAATCAGTCTATTAATATATTCAATCCATGTGTGAACAGGGTTAAATATTACATAATCGTGTTTTTCATATACTTGCCAATTATTTAAGTTTATAAAATCATCACTGGTAAAGTCTGATTTTGCAACAAGTAAATCTTCTTCATTGTATAAAATCATTTGACCCTTTGAGTATTCGTTATTTGCTTTAAATAATATTTGTGATATTTCGGTAGGTGGAACATAAAACCCAAAACATTTAGGCCAATCAGGACAGCCCATTCCTGAGCCAGTCATTCTAACAAATGCACCAGCAATTATTACTAAATAAACAAGTAATAGAGATAATTTTGTTAAGTTATGAAATTTACTTTCCATGAGATAAACCTAACTTCCCCCCCCCTCTTCTAACATTAGTTTATATGCTTCCTCATAATTATTTGCTATAATTCCTTCGAGAATAGCTTCTTTGATGGTTTCTTTAATTATTCCAATTGTTTTACATGGTTTAAGATTAAAAGTACTCATGATTTCAGCTCCGGAAATTGGTGGCTGGAAATTTCTAATATTATCTTTTTCTTCTACCGTTTGTATTTTTTCCCTTACGATTTTAAAATTATCATGATATTTTTTAAATCTATTTTTATTCTTTGTTGTTATATCAGCCTCACACAGGGTCATAAGGTCGTCGACTGACTCACCAGCATCGAATATCAACCTTCTAACAGCCGAATCAGTAACATTTTCTTGAGCTAAAACAATTGGTCTAGAACTCATAAGTACCAGCTTTTGTACATATTTCATCTTTTCATTCAAAGGCATTCTAAGTCTCTTAAACAATTTATATACCATTTTACTTCCTTCAAATTCGTGACCATGAAAAGTCCAGCCTATTTTTTTGTTAAATTTTTTTGTTGGAGCTTTTCCTATATCGTGAAGTAAAGCAGCCCATCTTAACCATAGGTTATCGGTATTTAAACAAATATTATCAAGCACCTCTAGGGTGTGATAAAAGTTATCTTTATGCTTTTGACCTTCAATTTCATCAATACCTTTTAAACTTGTTAATTCAGGTATAATTATCTCTAAAATACCTGTTTGTTCCATGATTTTAAATCCCTTAGAGGGAGTTTTTGATAAAATGATTTTATTTATTTCTTCAACTATTCTTTCATTGGTAACTATGCTAATCCTATTTTTTTGCATAGCCATAGTTTTGATTAAATTATCATGAATTTTAAAATCTAGTTGGCAAGAAAATCTTATTGCCCTTAACATTCTTAGCGGATCATCAGAAAATGTAATATTGGAATCTAACGGGGTATTAATGATTTTTTGTTCTATATCCGTTAAACCATCATGCAAATCTACTAGTTCACCAAAGTTTTGATTGTTAAGTGAAATCGCAATTGAATTAATTTTAAAGTCTCTTCTATTTATATCATCTTTAAAACTTCCAGTCTCAATTATTGGATTTCTACTATCATTAGTATAAGATTCTTTTCTTGAACCGACGAACTCTATTTCATAATCATTGAATTTAAAATAAGCAGTTCCAAAATTTTTGAAAATTGTAACGGGAATTTTAGGTTCAATTTGCTTGGCAATTTGTTTTGCAACATTAATTCCATCACCAATAATTAATATATCAATGTCTTTAGAGGGTCTTTTTAAGAAAAAATCTCGTACAAAGCCTCCAACCACGAATGATTCTATATTATTAGCAGAGCAATAATTTGAAATTTCATGAAATATTGAATTTTTTATGGCTTCTCGAAATACCATTTCTATCTGATTTTATAAAAACTTCCAAACTCATCTAACTTTAAAACAGTTGATGGTTTAGTACACCAGTTATCTTTAGGTAAATTTACGATATAGTCAACTTGTTTTAAAATATCATCATTAATTTCTTCAAAAGACGAAGGGAATACTTCCTTATGTATATTTGCTGAGGTTGAAATAAGCGGTTTTTTCATCAGAGACAGTAAATCTATACAAAAACTGTTTTCTGGTACTCTAAATCCTATAGAACCATCTTCAGAAAGGATGTACTTACATAAATTTCTTCCTTTAGGGTATATTATAGTTGTTGGCTCACTTGTACTTTCTAATATCTTACTAATCTCATTTAATGAGCTATTTGTGTATTTAACAATCATATTGATATCTTTAACGAGGGAGAGCATGGGTGTTTTTATATTTCTTTTTTTTAATTGATAAATTTTATCAATTGCACTACAATTTGTTGCATCACAACCTAAACCCCACACAGTATCTGTTGGATATAAAATAATCCCACCTTTTTCGATAAAATCATAGGCTTTGTGAGCTTCGTTATTTATTATATTGCCCATTAATAAATATATTTACACCAAAAATATAAATACCTTTTGAATAATTCCTTTTTGATACAAGATAAGTACAGAGAATTTACATCTGCAATAAATAAAGTAATTAATGATTTTGATTCAAAAGGTGAATTAATAAAAGGATCTAGAAATACAATCAAAAAAATTAATGTTGAAAACTTAGTCATCAATATTAAAAGGTTTAAAAGCCCTAATATTTTTAATAAAATCATCTATACTTTTTTTAGATCAAGCAAAGCAAACAGATCTTATAATTATGCTGAAAAATTAATTGATAATGGTATAATGTCACCACAGCCAATCGGTTTTTACGATATATTCAAATTTGGCCTAATCCATCAAAGTTATTATGTTTCAGAAAACATTGATTATGATTATGATATGGAATTTGTTTTTAAAAATATTGAACTAGATTTCAGGGATGATATTATTAAAAAATTTATATATTTTACTCATAATCTTCATGAAAATGGAATTATGTTTTTAGATCACTCAAGAAGCAATACACTTGTAAAAAAACATAATGATGATTATAGGTTTTACTTAATAGATTTAAACAGAATGAAATTTAAATCTCTTTCCGCTGAGGAGAGATTTAAAAATTTTAGAAGGCTAAAACTAAATAATGAGATTCTAGAAAAAGTGAGTGGTTTTTATTCTGAAATCGTTAATATAGAAAAGCAAATTATTTTTAATAAAATAAAGAAATACTCAGATGATTTTGAAAATGGAAGAAAATGCAGGAAAAGATTAAAGAAATTTTTTAGATTGTAGAATGAAAACAAAGTTTCTAGGTATTGATTATGGATTAAAAAGAACAGGACTTTCAATTACAGATACCGATAAAATTTTTGCATTTCCTTTAGAGACGGTTGATACTTCAGAATTAATTACTCACCTCAAAACCTTAATTGAAAAAGAAAATATTTCAAGAATTATTATTGGTCAACCAAGGAGGTTTTCCGGAGAATATTCTGAATTAGAGAATTCAATTATTAAATTCATTACGACTGTATCGGGTTTCTTTGATAAAAATGAAATATTTCGTTTTGATGAAAGATTTACTTCAAAAATTGCTAAGAAGTCTTTAATTTCAATTGGAATAAAAAAGAAATTAAGGTCAGATAAATATTTAGTTGATAAAATAAGTGCTTCAATAATTCTTCAAGACTATTTGCAATCTTTAAATATCAATTCCTAAAGTTTAATATTGTAATTTTGAAAAAATTTTTTCATGATATTACCTATTTTTGGTTACGGTTATCCACTGCTTAAAAAAAGATCTGTTAATATTGACAAGAATTATCCTGACTTGAAAATATTGATAAGAGACATGTATGAGACAATGTATAATGCCTCCGGTGTTGGATTAGCTGCACCACAAATTGGAAAAGGAATAAGAATTTTTATTATTGACACTTCTGCATTTGATAATGAGGAATTTGAATCAAATTCAGGTTTCAAAACTAAATCAGTCAAGAAAACATTTATCAATCCTGAAATTATTAATGAATCTGGGGATTTAAAATTATTTGAAGAAGGCTGTTTAAGTATACCCAGTATTAGAGAAAGTATAAACAGAAAATCAGAAATCAAGATTAAATATCAAGATGATAATTTTAATATTCATCAGGATAGTTTTGATGGAATTGTGGCAAGAGTAATACAGCATGAATATGATCATTTGGAGGGTGTTTTATTCACTGATAAAATTTCACCTTTCAAAAAGAAATTGATCAAAGGAAAACTTAAAAATATCATGACAGGGAAGGTGCCGGTTGATTATGTAATGAATTTCTTTAAAAACCAGTCTTGATTTTAAATAATTACACAAAAGAAATTTCCTATAATTTAAAGCTTTCTTATCCAATAATTTTAGGTTTGCTAGGTCATACGCTGGTAGGTATGATTGACAACATAATGGTTGGCAAATTGGACCCCACGAATCTAGCGGCAGTTTCCCTAGGCAATAGTTTTATTTTCATAGCTATGTCAATTGGAATTGGATTCTCTGCAGCAATCACTCCGGTTGTTGCAGAAGCTCATAGTAAGAATGATAATAATGACTTAGGGAAATCATTTGTAAATGGTTTTTTAATGTGTTTGATTTTGGGGGTTTTTCTTTACTTAGCTATTTTATTATTTAAGCCTTTACTTTTTATGCTTGACCAACCAACAAATGTGGTTGATCTAGCAATCCCATATCTTGAAATAGTTGCTGCTTCATTGGTGCCTCTTTTAATGTTTCAAGCACTTAAACAATACAGCGATGGTTTGTCGTTAACCGCGAATCCCATGTACGCAACTGTTTTAGCCAATATCATTAATGTAATTGTAAATTATGTTTTGATATTTGGAAAATTTGGTTTTCCTGCTTTAGGTATAATCGGAGCAGCTATAGGAACCCTTACCTCTAGAATAATTATGTTTTCTTTTTTGTTCTTTTTGCTTTTCAAAAAAAATATAATTAAAAATCACATATTAGAAATATTAAAATTTGTTGTAGACAAGATTATGATAAATAAGATTCTTTCTCTTGGTTTTCCAACTTCTCTACAGATGTTGTTTGAAGTAGGCATTTTTACAGCTGCTATATGGTTAAGTGGTTTACTTGGAGAAATTACACAATCTGCTAACCAAATTGTATTAAATATATCCTCTATGACTTTCATGATTGCGAGTGGTTTGAGTGTAAGTGCAGCAATCAGATCTGGTAATCAAAAAGGGCTTGGTAATTACAAGGAGCTAAAAAGAATATCTTTATCTATTTTATTCCTTGGAATTTTATTTGCGTTCACCTTTTCTCTTTTAATTTTTATCTTCAGAGAATATTTACCTTACATATACATAGATATTACGGACATTTATAATTACGAAAAAAATACTATAATTGTAGAAAAATCTGCTAAGCTATTTATTATAGTAGCCTTATTTCAGCTATTTGATAGTGCTCAGGTTATAATTTTAGGAGCCTTAAGAGGTATGCAAGATGTGAAAATCCCAACTGTAATAGTATTTATTGCATATTGGATTATTGGGTTTCCAATAAGCTATTATTATGGAGATATTAATCAATTTCAGGAAACTGGAATATGGATGGGCTTATTGTGTGGTCTTTTATTTTCTGCTGTTTTTTTATATTTAAGATTCAATTACCTTACAAACAAAAAGATAAATATTTTTGGATAGAATAAAACAAATTGATACTGAAATACTGATTTATCTGAATAATTTGGGTTCAGAAGCATGGGATCCATTATGGATTGCGATAACAAACAAGTTTACCTTTACACCAATGTTCATTTTAATTGTTTACTTGTTGTACAAAAAAAATGGAATTAATGGATTACTTACAATATTGTTTTTTATCGCATTATTAATATTATTCACTGATCAATTTACAAATCTTGTAAAAGACACAACACAAAGATTGAGACCATGTAGATTAGACGATTTACAGAATTTATTAAGGGATATAAATATAAGGTGCGGAAAATATGGGTTCTTTTCAGCTCATGCTGCAAATTCAGTTGCTGTTACAATTTTCATATTAAATTGTTTTAATAGATCTGTTAAAAAATATATCAAACCAATTTTAATAGTATGGGTAATAATTTTTTCTTACAGTAGAATTTACTTAGGTGTTCATTATCCCCTAGACACACTATTTGGTTTAACTTTTGGCTTGTTTTCAGGTTTCTTATTTAAATATATATACAATTATTTTAAATCTCGGAAAGAATTTTCCGGCTAGCTTCAAATATTGAAATTTTTTGCTCTTCTATTTTCTTTATTAAATTATTCAGCTTGATTTTGATAGATTTCCTATTAAAAAATGATTTCCTCAGAGAATAATCTATAATTTGAAGTAACCATGATTTGTTTTGATTTATTCTATTTTCATAAAAATAATTGTTCTTTTTGGTCAAGTTCACATAATTGTTAATACAATCCCAAATTTTTGCTAAACCTTCACCAGTTATACTGCTACACGTTAATACCTGGGGTTTCCAATTTGATTTCTTCTTAGGAAATAATTGTAACGCTAGCTTAAATTCATTTTTTGCCTTGATCGAATCTTTCACATTATCACCATCACATTTATTTATTGCTATTAAATCTGACATCTCAATAATTCCTCTTTTAATACCCTGCAATTCATCTCCTGAGCCAGAAATTTTTAATAACAAAAAGAAATCTACCATTTCTGCTACACTAATTTCGTTTTGCCCAACACCAACAGTTTCAATTAAAATAATATCATATCCAGCAGATTCACATAAAAAAATTGATTCTCGTGTATTTTTTCCTACTCCACCTTGGAAATTTGAGGCAGGACTAGGTCTTATGAAAACATTTTTATTAGCAGATAATGTTTCCATTCTTGTTTTATCACCTAAAATACTCCCCTTATTAACACTGCTAGATGGATCTATGGTTAAAACAGCTAATTTTAATCCTAGATTGGTTAAATGGTTTCCAAAAGACTCAATAAATGTACTTTTGCCTGCTCCTGGCACGCCAGTAACACCTATTCTTATTGAATCGTTGTTTTTAGTTTTTAGCTTAGCTAGTATCTTATTTGCTAATTCTTGGTCAGAATCTATATTACTTTCAGAAAGAGTAATCGCTTTTGATAATGCTGTAATATTTCCTTTTTTGATTTGATCGCAAATTTCTTTAGTTTTGATGTTTCGTTTACTCTTCAAAATTTGGTTAATTTTTTTTAGTTATCAACCAATCACCACCTGCGATTAATTTTTCAGCATGTTTATATTTTAATGTTTTACTTTCCCCGTTTTTTATGTTTTTAATCGTAACCTTATCGTTTCTTCCAACTTTTGGTTGAGTCCTAATAATTGTTTCAATTGGACTATTTGATTGTCTGTTTGTAATCGCTCTGTTTCTTTGTCTTAGTTCTTCAGTATTTGGTATCTCTTCCTTTAATGTGTTTACCTTTAATGGTTTTTTAGAATTAGCCTGCTGAACATCTCTATTATTATCAGTTAATATTTCAGCTTTGAATAAAAATGATAATATTTCCTTATTTACAGAATCTATTAGTGATTTAAATAATTCAAAGGCTTCGAATTTATATATTAACAGTGGATCTTTTTGCTCATGAACAGCAAGTTGAACGGATTGTTTAAGTTCATCCATTTTTCTTAAATGCGTTTTCCATGAATTATCAAGAATAGCTAGGGAAATATTTTTTTCAAAGTCAGTTACCAACTGATTACCATTCGAATTATATGCCTTTTCTAAATCTGTTATTACTTGAAGATTTTTGATTCCGTCTGTAAATGGAACAACTATTCTTTTGAATTTTTCTCTTTGTTTTTCGTAAACGTGTTTAATCACAGGATATGCAAGTTTTGCATTATTTTCTATTTTGTTCAAATAATGATTTAAAACAACTGTGTAAACTTTATCGATAATATCATTTTCTTGCATAGACTCAAATGACTCAGCATTAATGTCAGTAGTCATAGAAAAATATTTAATCAGTTCAAATTCAAAGTTTTTAAAATCATTTGATACTTTGTTTGCAAAAACTATATTTTCACAGGTATCATATATCATATTGGAAATATCTATTCTCAGTCTTTCTCCAAACAAAGAATTATTACGTCTTCTGTATATAACTTCCCTTTGTGCATTCATTACATCATCATATTCAAGCAATCTTTTTCTGATCCCAAAATTGTTTTCTTCAACTTTTTTCTGTGCCCTTTCAATTGAGTTAGTAATCATGGAATGTTGTATGACTTCGCCTTCTTCTAATCCCATTCTGTCCATCATTTTAGCAATTCTTTCTGTTCCAAATAATCTCATCAAGTTGTCTTCTAAAGAAACATAAAATTGAGAACTTCCCGGGTCACCTTGTCTTCCAGATCTACCTCTTAGCTGTCTGTCAACTCTTCTGGAGTCATGTCTTTCTGTACCGATTATTGCTAAACCTCCATTTTCCTTTACAGCTTCTGAAAGTTTAATGTCAGTACCACGACCAGCCATGTTGGTAGCAATAGTAACTTGGCCAGGTTTTCCTGCTTCTGCCACAATATCAGATTCTTTTTTATGAAGCTTTGCATTTAAAATATTATGTGGAATTTTTCTGATTTTTAGCATTCTACCCAAGAGCTCACTAATTTCAACAGAGGTTGTTCCTATAAGAACTGGTCTTCCACTTCTAGACAGCTCTGTGACCTCGTCTATTACTGCGTTATATTTTTCTCTTTTCGTTTTATAAACCAAATCTTCTCTGTCACTTCTTTGAATTGGTCTATTTGTAGGGATTTCTATTACATCAAGTTTGTAAATTTCCCAGAATTCGCCTGCTTCTGTTATTGCAGTACCGGTCATTCCTGAAAGCTTATTGTACATCCTAAAGTAATTTTGTAATGTAATCGTTGCAAATGTTTGAGTAGCAGCCTCAATTTTGACATTTTCCTTAGCTTCAATTGCTTGGTGTAAACCATCGCTATATCTTCTTCCGTCCATAATCCTACCAGTTTGTTCATCGACAATCATTACTTTGTTTTCCATTACAACATATTGAATATCTTTTTCAAATAAAGCATAGGCTTTAAGAAGTTGGTTTATGGTGTGAATTCTTTCTGATTTAATACTAAAATCTCTGTATAATTCATCTTTTTCTTTTGCTTCATCCTCTTTAGAAAGACCTTTATCCTCGATTTTTGATATTTCTATTCCAATTTCAGGCATTATGAAGAAATCTGGATCATCCTTTCCAGATAAAAATTCGATTCCCTTGTCTGTTAATTCTATTTGATTATTTTTTTCGTCAATTACATAATAGAGCTCTTTATCAACTTTTGGCATCTCTCTATTATTATCTTGCATATAAAAGTTTTCAGTTTTTTGTAGTAGTTGTTTTACACCTTCTTCACTTAAATATTTTATTAAAGCTTTGTTTTTAGGAATCCCTCTAAAGACTCTTAACAGATTAAAAGACCCCTCTTCTTCCTCTCCAGAATTGATCTGGTTTTTTGCATCAGCCAATGTATTGATCAGTAATTTTCTCTGGGTTGAAACAATTCTCTCGATCTTGGGTTTTAGATCATTAAACTCGTGTTTATCTCCTTTTGGAATTGCTCCAGAAATAATCAGTGGAGTTCTTGCATCGTCAATTAAAACAGAGTCAACCTCATCAACAATTGCAAAATTGTGTTTTCTTTGAACTAAATCATCAGGTGAATTAGCCATATTGTCTCTTAAGTAGTCAAAACCAAACTCATTATTGGTGCCATATGTGATATCAGAGTTATATGCTTTTTTTCTTTCATTAGAATTTGGTTTGTGATAATCAATA